>WJLY01000191.1 GCA_014728245.1 Candidatus Effluviviaceae Genus IV sp. | reverse complement strand
TACATGCCGGGATGGCTTCTGACGGGAGTCGAGGAGAGCGGGAGCCTCAAGACCCTCTTCGGCCAGAATGTCCCGAATCCCTTCAACCCGGTGACGGTCATAGGCTACGCCGTAGCGCAGCCGACCCACGTCACCCTCGTCGTCTACGATGTCACCGGACGCGAGGTGACGCGGCTGGTGGACAGGGAGGTCGCACCGGGGCGTTACAAGGCGACCTTCGACGCGCGCGGGCTGGCGTCCGGTGTCTACTTCGCCCGCATGACGGCCGGTGGGTTCACTGAGACACGCAAGCTGGTTCTTCTCAAGTAGCCGGGATGCCGGTGGGGAGTCTTATCATGAAGGCGACAGCTCTGCTTTGTGTGCTCGTTGTGTTTCTGGTTTCGAGCGTCGGGAGCGCCGACATCTCACCCTACATGAGCTACCAGGGCGTGTTGCGCGACGGGAGCGGGAATCCAGTGCCGGACGGGGACTACAGCGTGTCGTTCTCGATCTACGACGCTGAGACCGGCGGCAGTGTTCTCTGGCGCGAGACCCAGACGCTGGCGGCCGAGGACGGCATCATCAACGCAACGCTCGGTACCGTGACGTCGATGAGCGGCCTGGCGTTCGATGTGCCGTATTGGCTGGGCATCGCCGTCGAGGGCGAGACCGAGCTCGTCCCCAGGACCGAGCTCACGACGGTTCCCTACGCGGCCCACGCCGGCGTGGCCGACGTGGCGCTCGCGAGCGATGACGACTGGCAGTTTGACGGCGAGATCATTTACCGCGAGACGGGCATGGTCGCGATCAGACACGACGCGCCGAGCGCTCCGCTCGATGTCGTGGCGGGCGACGAGACAGCGGCCGAGTTCGAGAACAGCTCGGCCGGGTTGGGTTTCACCGTCATGTCGGTCAACAGCTCGGGAACGGCCGGAGGGTTCTTCTCCGGCCTCAGTCCCGGGTCGTACCCGGGGACTCCCGCCGCCGTCTATGGGCGCGGCGGCGCCGGTGCGCGCGGAGGCCACTTCACGTCCGATGGCGACGTTGGTCTGTTCGCGGAGTGCCAGTCGGGACGGGCGATCATGGGCTATTCGTCGCTCGGTCACTCCGGGTACTTCGCGGGCGGCGGCCTCGGCGTCTATGTCGATGATCAGCTTGAGACGAACGGTTTCCGCATGTCACCCGGTGCGTCCTACGGGTACGTACTGACCTCCGACGGAAGCGGCGTCGGCACATGGCAGGCCGCGGCCGCCGTACCGGACGGGGACTGGACGGTGGCGGCGGACGACATCTATCTCACGCCGACCGGCCGCGTCGGGATCGGTCTATCCCTGCCGACCGCAAAGCTCGAGGTCTACAATGATACGAACGAAGAGGCCCTCGAGGTGAAGTATGGAGGTACCACAGCGGGGCGGGCTGTGAACATGGAGATGACCACTACGCCGGCCTCCGGGCGCGACGTCCTGGAGCTCAGAGTACCGGCGGATGCGCCTGACGACTGCCAGCTCCTCGAGGGCCAGCGGGGCGTGACCGTCAACTTCGCTGTCGACGCCGACGGGTTCGTCTCCTCGGCCGGTGGAGGCGCATTCAGTGATGCCCTGACCGTCGAGAGCGACCAGGCGGAGGTGGGCAAGTTCACAGCGACTACCCCAGACTCGACTACGCGCGCTGTGAGCGGTGTTGTGTCCGGAAGCGGGAGCGTCGACGCAACAGGCGTCTACGGCTACAGCGTTCCTGAAGACGGCTACGGCGTGGGGGGTTCCTTCGAAGGCGGCGCCACAGGGGTCGAGGGGCTTGTCTTCCCGGCGTGGGACGGTCCGGACGACGCGTACTACGGAGTTCACGGCTTTGCGGACGGCGGCGAAGCGGACAACATCGGTATCTCAGGCTACGCCCGGGACGGGTATAATAACTACGGGATCTACGGACACGCATCCGGTGCGACGAATGCGGATTACGCCGGCTACTTCTACGGCGACGTGCACATCATCGGGACCCTTACGGGCGGCAAGGCAGGCATGAAGATCGACCATCCGCTCGATCCCGCAGGCAGCTACCTTGAGCATGCCTATGTCGGTAGCGACGAGCTGCTGAACGTCTACAGCGGGAACGTGATGCTCGACGCCGGTGGCGAGGCCACCGTTGAGCTTCCCGAGTGGTTCGAGGCCCTGAACGGCGACATCCGCTACCAGCTCACGGCCGTCAGGGCGCCGGGACCGAGCCTCTACGTAGCACAGAAGGTCGCGAACGGAGCGTTCCGCATCGCGGGCGGCGAGCCCGGGAGCGAGGTCTCGTGGCAGGTCACCGGTGTTCGCCGCGACCTGTACGCTGAGGAGGTCGGGTTCGAGGCCGAGCACAGAAAGGCCTCACATGACGCGGGCAAGTACGCGCACCCTGAGGTCCGGGGGATGCCACGGTCCGCCGGTATCGGATACGTGGAGCCGCCCAAGGCCGGTCGCGCCGTCTCCGGACCGAAGCGAGACGTGAGGCCGCGCCGCAACAGGGCCGACGGCGACGAGTAGAGCACCATGG
>WJLY01000190.1 GCA_014728245.1 Candidatus Effluviviaceae Genus IV sp. | reverse complement strand
TGCGCAACTTGTGTTCATTCGGTCACAAGGTCGGACAGCTGAGACCGCAGCGGCTCAGGAGGGCCGGCCGGCATCAGAGTCGGTGTCAGCATCGAGGGCCGGGCGCAGCCGGATCGGCGCCGTCCCGTCCCCTCGGTAGCGAGAAGCGGGCCAGTTCACCAGCGCCGTGCGGGAGTGGTTGCCGGAATGCGAGGGACGGGCTCCTGAAGTGGGAGTCGGGACACGCTCTTGTGGAACTCAGCGATAGAGGGCCTTGATCGCGCCCCAGGAGAGCGTAGTCGCTCCCGAGTCGCAGGACAGGCAGCCGGCGGCGAGATGACCTATGTGCATGCCCCACGCGTTGAACGAGGGGAGACAGCGGGAACCCTCGCAAGGGTGGTAGTCGCCGGAGTCTACACCGCAGAGCTGGGGATCGAGCTGCTCTACGTCGTGGACGTCCCCGTCAAGGACGTCTCCGTCGCAGTTCCCGAAGACGTAGGAGTAGCAGGTCTCCGAGGCCTCCTCGCCGACGATCGCCTCGTTCGTGCGGTTGAAGGCCACGATGCACTGCTCGATCGACACCTCACCGGAGTCGATCCAGATGGCGGCGCCGTAGTCTGCCGAGTTCCGGCAGAGCGTGACCCGCTCGAACGTGGCCGTCGATCGAGCGAGGGCGACGGCCCCGCCCGTGTGGGCCGTGTTGCCTCCGAACGTCGACAGAGTTATCTCTGCCGACCCGTCGGAGACGTCCACCGCGCCGCCTATTACGGCGGTGTTGCCTGTGAACACGCAGCCCTGGATCCGCGGAGCCGACTCGCCGCGCGCCCGCACAGCCCCGCCGTACGTGGCCGAGTTGTCCTCGAACGTGCAGTCGATGATCGTCGGGCTGGCTTCCTGGCAGTCGATCGCGCCGCCGCTGCCGTTCTCAGGCGATCCGTTGCGGAACGAAAGGCCGCTTATGACCGAGGTCGAATCGACGCCCCACGCTACCCGGATGGCCCTGTCCTGGTTCTCGCAGTCGAGAATCGCCGAGCCCTGCGCGCCGAACGCCGTGATGGAAATGTTCTTCCCGGCCCAGGTGATGCCCCTGTTTCCCGGGCCCGTGAACGTGCCTGAGAGAAGGTAGATCGTGCTGCCGTCGGAGACCGACGAGACGGCTTCCTGGATGGTCGGGAAGTCGCCCGATCCGTCGGGCCAGAGGAAGACGTTCTCCGCGGCCGAGGAGAGTGGAAGAGCGCACACGAGCGCGGCGAGAAACGCTGCCCGTCCGTATCGCATGTGGTCATGCTCCATCAGTTGCGAGAACGCCTCAGGGTGGGCGATAACGACGAGGATGATACTTCGTTTAGTGAGCGAAGTCAATGCGCGGACGCGCACTCCGCGCCCGTCCTGACACGTCCGCCCGGGGGCCGCCGACCTCTTTGCTCTCGAAAACCCGTGTGCTAGAATCGCTATCGAAGGACTCGACCGGTCGCGCACGGCAACAGGCGCCGATCTCAAGGAAGGCAGGTGCTGCAGGTGTCCGATACTCGCCGACAGGGAACGCCGACTGCCCGGCGCTCCCGACGGAGGGCGGTTTCTTCCGGCGCTGCTCTCAAGGCGGCGTTCCTCGTTCTCGTCCTCTTCGTTGGTTTCGCCGCCGGCGCTCTCTTCGTGCGGGAGAAGCCCTTTCCGTACGAACAGCTCGCCTCGCTCGCGAGGAGAGCGACTGGCAGAACCGATCCTGCCCGGGGACGACCTGGGCGCTGGAACTTGGCGCGCGGCGAACTTGCCGGCGCGGACCTCACCGAGGAGCAGCTGCGAGAAGTGGAGCGCCTGATGACCGTCGGCTACGTGAGCGGCTCGGTGGCCGCGGGTCCGAACGCGGGCGTCACGGTTCACGACCGGGAGCGGGCCTATCAGGGCCTGAACCTGCTGGTTTCCGGACATGGTCCCGAGGCGCTGCTCGTCGACATGGACGGGCGCGTCCTGCACTCGTGGAGATACGACTTCGAGACGGCCTGGCCCGAGCGGGAGCTTCCCGAGACGGCGGAAGACGACGAGTTCTGGAGACGCGCGTTCCTCCTGCCCGACGGCGAGCTGCTCGCCATCTTCGAGGGATACGGGCTCATCAAGGTCGACAGCCGTTCCAATCTGATCTGGCGCTACGACGGCTTCTGCCACCACGACCTTCATATCCGGGACGACGGGACGATCGTCGTGCTCGAGCGCGAGCCCACGATCGTGCCGGAGGTGAGCGGGGAGGACCCCATTCTGGAGGACTTCATCTCCATCCTCACCCCGGACGGGGAGCTCGTGCGGAGGATCTCGATCCTCGACGCGCTGAAGGACTCCGACTACTCGGTCCTCCTCACGGAGATGGAAGGCGGCGGCGACGTTTTCCACACGAACACCCTGGAGGTGCTCGACGGGAGGCTGGAGGACGATTGCCCGTCGTTCGCCGCCGGCAACGTCCTGATCTCCATACTCAAGATCAGCACCGTGGCGGTGGTCGACCTGTCCCAGGAGAAGGTAGTGTGGGCGCTGAGAGGGCTCTGGCGATACCAGCACCAGCCCACCATCCTGCCGAACGGACGGATGATGGTCCTCGACAACGTGGCTGCTCCCTACGTGTCGCGGGTGCTCGAACTCGATCCGTTCACTCAGGAGATCTTCTGGTCCTACGAGGGGGACGTCGACGGACCGTTCTACACCGCCTCGTGCGGCTCGAACCAGCGTCTCCCCAACGGCAACACGTTGATCACCGAGTCCGACAACGGACGCGCGATGGAGGTCACTCCCGACAAGGCGATCGTCTGGGAGTTCGTGAGCCCCTACAGAGCGGGCGAGGAGGGCGAGCTCGTCGCGACGCTGTTCGAGGTCGTGAGGCTCGAACCGGATCTTCCCCTCGACTGGCTGCCGGGAGACTGATTCGCCCGCGTGTGGGCGCGGCCCCTCGGAGCCACGTTACTTCTCCACGCCGCTTGTCAGCCCCTCGACTATCCTCCGCTGGAAGAGCACAACCAGCGCGACTACCGGCATGACGCTTATGACGGTGGCGGCCGCGATCGTCGCCCAAGGCAGCTCGTGCAGCCCCGCGAAGAGCGCCAGAGCGACCGGCACCGTCCGGGACTCGGGCGTCGACGTCATGATGAGGGCGAACAGGAACTCGTTCCACGCCCAGATGAAGATGAGAATCGCGGACGTGAAGAGGCCGGGAGCGGAGAGCGGCATGATCACGCGCACGAACGCCTGGAACGGCGTACACCCGTCTATGAGGGCCGCGTCCTCAAGGCTCTGCGGGAGCGTCGAGAAGAACTGGGTGAGAATCCAGATGGCCAGTGGAAGGGTGAAGAGCGTGTACGGGATGACGAGGGCCGGATACCGGTTGATGAGCCCGAGGTTCGCCATCGCCACGTAGAGCGGCCCCACCATGCCTATCGCGGGGAAGATGGCTATGCCGAGGAAAAGGGCCATGAGCGCGTTCTTCCACCTTATCTTGAGACGCGCCAGGGCGTATGCGGCCGGAGAGCCCAGCGCCAGCGTTAACAGCGTGGTGAGGGTTGCTACGACGAAGCTGTTGGCCACGTTCCCCGGGAACTGGTTGACGTCGAAGACCCCCTCGAAGTTCTCGAGCGTCGGCGGCATCGGAGCGTAGTCGAGCGGTATCTTGTAGAGCGCCTCGGGGTGGGAGAGACTCACGTTCACGATCCAGTAGAGAGGGATGAGGCACGCCAGGACGACCGCCGCTCTCGCGAACCAGGTTCCGCCTTTCGTGACGTTGCCCGCCTTCATTCTTCCCATGCCTCCATCGCTTCTATCCGGCGCCCGGCGCCGGCATCGCGGAGCTTCCTACCTGGTGGTCACCGCCAGCCTCATCGATCTTATCAGCCCCAGGCTCAGCAGGAACACGATGGCGAATAGCGCCACGACCAGGGCCGAGCCGTAGCCCAGCTCTGCGTATCTGAAGAGCGTCTTGTAGATGTAGACCGAAACGGTTTCCGTCCCCGACGCGCCGCCTGTCAGTATCCATATCAGATCGAAGATGCGGAAGGCGTCCATCACGCGGAAGAGAAGAGCGACTGCTATGAACGGACGCAGGAGAGGCAGCGTGATCGAGGTGAACGACTGCCAGCGCCCGGCGCCGTCCAGCGAGGCGGCCTCGTAGTAGTGGCGCGGAATCGACTTGAGGCCCGCCAGCAGGATCAGCGTTACGAACGGGGTGGTCTTCCATACGTCCGCTATGATGACCGACGTCATGGCGAACTGCGGTCCGAGCCAGATCACCGGCTGGTCGAGGATGCCGATCTGGGTGAGGACCGAGTTCACGAGCCCGATCCGGTCGTTCAGAATGAGCGACCACATGGTCGCGGCCACGACCGTGGGCAGGGCCCAGGGCATGATGACCGATGACGTGGCGAAGGTCCTTCCGATCCGCATCCGGTTCAGAAGAAGGGCGGCCGCCATCCCCAAGACGAGTTCCAGCCCGACCGACACCACCGTGAAATAGGTCGTCTGCCAGAGGT
>WJLY01000189.1 GCA_014728245.1 Candidatus Effluviviaceae Genus IV sp. | reverse complement strand
CACGCAGGTCGCGGGCGCGCGCTGGTGGCCGGCTTCGGTTCTTCCCGCTCTCATCGGCACGACGCTGCCGCTCTGGTTGCGTCCCAGGGGGTTTTCCTTCAACTGGCTGGGCGCTCTCGAGTTCCTGGTCGCCACGGTCCTCGTGCACGCCGGGTTCGTCCTTCTTCTCAGACGCTACGGGGAGAAGCCGCCTTCGGGCTGGTCACGCGACAGGCTCCAGTCGGCGGCCGCCGTCTGCCTGGTCATCGGGGCTGCCCTCGGTGTTCATCTCGGGTTCGTGGTTCCCGGCGGAATCTTCGTCGTCTTCGGCATAGTGTCGCTGTTCGCGGGGCTTCTCTACGCGGCGCCGCCGTTCAGGTTCGCGGAGAGGCCGGGAGGCGAGATCGTGCTGGCCGTGGGGCTCGGGCTGCTCCCGGTCCTGGGCGCCTATCTCGTTCAGGCCGGCGATCTCACCCGCACCGTCTACCTGGCGGCGCTCCCGATGGTCGTGACCACGGGGCTCTGGGTGTGGACGAGCGAAATGGAGCGCCGGGTCGATGACGAGAAGCGGGGGCGGGAGAACATGGTCACGATGTTCGGTCCCGCGTTCTCCGGGCGCGTCGTAGTCCCCGCGCTGGCGGTGCTCGTCTACGGTACGCTCTTCCTCGCCGTCTTCACGGCGTCACTCATACCGCTCGCGCTCGTGTCGGTTCTGACGTTCGGACTCGTGCGCACGATCGTCGCTGTTTCATGGTCGGACAACAAGAGCCCAGGTCAGATGGAAGAGGCGAGAGTTAACGCTTCCAAGCTCCACATGGCCGTCGGCATCATCACGGCCGCGTCCGCGCTGGCCGCTCTCGGCGGCTGAGCGGGCCCCGCGGTACCGATCCCCTTTTCAGTGAGTCCCCACGCGCACATGGCCCTTTCGTGGACCTGCCGGCGTGAGAGGCCTTCGCATCCACCGGAGGTGAAGTGTGGCAGTCGGACGCAGGCGCCTGATCCTGGAGGTCCTGTCCTTCGCCGGCGCGCTCGCGCTCGTCATCTTTCTGATGTATCGGGCACGGCCGCCGACCAGCTACGAAGAGAGCCGCGTGGCGATGGGGACGCTCGTGACGATCACCGTCTACGGCGCGAACGACGGCGCGGCGTCCGCCGCGGTCGGCTCCGCCTGGCGCGAGATCGAACGCGTGGACTCGCTCCTGACCCGCTATTCGAGGACGAGCGAGGTTGCGCTCTTGAACGAGGCCGGGCGAGCGGTCGTAGACAGCGCGACGGCCACTACAGTCGCGAGGGCGCTCGAGATCGCCCTGGCGACCGAGGGCGCGTTCGACCCTACCGTGGCACCGCTCATGGACCTGTGGAAGTTCGGCGAGGAGATGGCGCTCCCGGACCACGCGGAGATCGTGGCGGCGCTCGGGAGTGTCGGCTACGCACGCGTGTCCGCGGACGCGGAAGGCGGACTGGTCGACCTGGGAGGGGCGCAGCTCGACCTGGACGGCATCGCCAAGGGACGGGCCGTCGACAGGGCGGTCGCCGCGCTACGCAGGGGTGGAGTGGAGTCGGCGCTCGTCGATGCGGGAGGCGACATCGGTCTCCTCGGCGAGGGACCGCGCCACGGACGGTGGCGCATCGGCATCAAAGACCCGAGGAAGGAGGGTCTTCTGGGCGCCCTGAAGCTGAGAGCAGGGAGCGTCGCCACGTCCGGCGACTACCAGCGCTGCGGCTTCGTCGACGGCGTCCGGTACCACCACATACTCAATCCTGGTACGGGCTACCCGGCCCGCGGCGTGCTGAGCGCGACCGTCGTCAGCGACGAGTGCATGGTCGCCGACGCCCTCGCGACGGCCGTTTTCGTGATGGGGCCAACGCGGGGCATGAGCTTCATCGAGAGCGTTGAGTCCGTCGAGGGTGTGATCGTGTCCGGCGAAGAAGACGTGGAGAACGTGCTGATCTCCACCGGCCTGGAGGACGCCTTCGACGCCGCGAGGTGACGCGTCCCGAGTAGCTATGACGCAGGGAGGTGAATCCGATTGGTAGAGGCAAAGTACTGGTCGCCCGCTGAGGATGAGCGTGTGACCTGCGAACTCTGTCCGCAGAGATGTGTGATTCCCGAAGGCGGCCACGGAATCTGTCTGGGCCGCGTGAATCGCGGGGGCAAGCTCTTCGCCGAGAACTTCGGCGAGTGCGTCTCGGCGGCCGTCGACCCGATAGAGAAGAAGCCCCTCTATCACGTCTGCCCCGGGCACCAGGTCCTTTCGGTGGCGTGCAACGGCTGCAACCTCCGCTGCGACTTCTGCCAGAACTGGACGATCGCGCAGACCGAGGTCGCCACCACGTCGCTTCCGCCCGACAGACTGGTAGAGATGGCTCGGTCGAGAGACTCGTTCGGCATAGCCTACACGTACACCGAGCCGCTCGTCTGGTTCGAGTACCTGCTGGCGGCCGGTGCCGAGGCCCACAGACACGGCCTCAAGAACATCCTCGTGACCAACGGCATCATCAACGAGGCTCCCATGAGGGAGCTTCTGCCTCTGGTCGACGCGATGAACATCGACTTGAAGTCCATGAACGCGGACTTCTATCGGAAGTACTGCCACGTGGACGGTCTCGAGGCGGTCAAGCGTAGCATCCGGCTCGCCGCGGAGGATTCGTTTCTGGAGGTGACGAATCTCCTCATACCGGGGCTCAACGACTCGGAGGACGAGACGAAGGAGTTGGTGGACTTCCTGGCGGAAATCGATCCGGCTATTCCGCTCCACTTCTCGCGCTACTTCCCGACGCACAAGTTGGCGATCGAGCCAACGCCGGTGGAGACGCTGCGGAGAGCGAAGGACATTGCGGACGAGCGGCTGCGCTATGTCTACATGGGGAACGTGGGGCTCGCCGAGGACGCCAACACGTATTGCCCGGAGGACGGCAACCTGCTTATCCGCAGAACCGGCTACTCGACCGAAGTCGTCGGTGTCGAGGCCGGCAGGTGCAGCGGGTGCGGGCGGCTGACCGACTTCATATGGTGCGAAGAGTGAGAGGCGCCGCGCTGACCGGAGCGGACAGACTGGTTCTCTATGTCCTCGTCGGCCTGGGCGTGGCGCTTCTGTTCGTTCCCGGCGAAAGCGGCGAGTCCGGGGAGGTCGTCGTAGAAGGGGCCGGCGGGTTCCGGGCGGTCGTCCCGCTCGCGGAAGAAAGGACGCTCGAGGTGCCGGGGCCGCTCGGCACGACCGTCGTGGAGGTGAGCGGGGGCGCAGCCCGCGTGGCGTCTTCACCCTGTCCGGAAAAGCTGTGCGTGCGCGCCGGAGACGTCGCCGAGGCGGGCGACGTAGCCGTGTGCGTGCCCAACAGGGTAGTCGTCAGGGCAGAGGGCCATGAGCGCGGAGAGCCGGACGCGACATCGAGGTAGGCGGAGCGGAGGAGCGAGCGGTGATGACGGGCGGGCGACCTTCGAGAGGCAGTCGGGTAGCCGGGTTCGGCCTCCTGCTCGCGGCGGCGCTGGTGCTGCACGTTCTCGAACGCTTCATACCGACGCCTTTTCCGTTCGTCAGGCTGGGGCTTTCCAACGTGGCGACCCTGCTCGTGATATTCTCACTGGGCGCCTGCGACGCGATCCTGATCGCCGTGCTGCGCGTGACGGTCGGGTCGCTCATTGCGGGGACGTTCCTCGGGCCGGGGTTCTCGTTCGCGCTCGTCGGAGGACTTGCCGCGGCGGTGGCAATGGCGGCCTTCCACCGGGCCGCTTCTCCTCCTCTCGGCGTCGTCGGCGTGAGCCTCATCGGTGCGGCCGCGCACAACATCGCGCAGCTAGCGGTTCTGGGGGCGCTGTACACGGGCGCGGCCCCGGCGATGCGTCTACTGCCGGCGGGTCTCCTGCTGGCGGCGGCGACGGGACTCGTGACCGGGTACATCGCGCACCTGGCGCTCGGCAGGCTTCGCCTGGGCCCTGAGGCTCTCAGGCCTGCCACGGCGCATAACCCTTGAGACTGCCGGCGGTGTGCGCAATAATGGGTGAACCATTCCTTAGTCAGAAATCGGGAGGGTTCGGCCGGTGAAGGAGAAGGGATGCGTCGTGTCGGTCAAGGACGACGCGGCGATAGTCGCGATGCCCATGAGCAAGGAGTGCGAGAGCTGCGGCGCGTGCCTGCTCTCCAGCGAGGGGAAGGAGGTCGTGCTCCTCGCGAGAAACGAGGCTCGGGCCGCCGAGGGCGACATGGTTGAGGTGGAGATCGCCGCGGGGCGGGTCGTGGCCGCAGCGTTCATCATCTACGTGATACCTCTTCTCATGACCATCGTCGGCTTCCTTCTCGGACACAGAGTCGTGGGGGGCGATCCGAACTCGCAGCTGCCGATCGTACTCGCCGTGATCTTTCTCGTCGGCTCGTTCGTCGGCGTTTGGCTCTACGACATGCGGCTGAGGCGTGTGGAGCGGAGGGAGGCGGTGGTCAGGAGGGTGCTGCCTCCAGACGAAGCCGAGGCGGGGGGACGAATCAGCAGGGTGAAGCTCGGAGGGTAGTGATTGTACAAGACTTCCAAGAGATTCGTGAACAAGGTCGCGGCGCTCGCGCTTTCCAAGAAGGCCGAGAACGTGATCTCCCTCGACCTCCGCGGTCTCACATCGACGTGCGACTTCTTCCTGATCTGCAGCGGCACGAGCGATGTGCACGTGAAGGCGATAGTGGACGCGATCGTCGAGGGTATGAAGGAGGCCGGGGAGAGACCCTGGCACGTGGAGGGCTACGAGGCGCGGAAGTGGGCGCTCGTCGATTACGTGAACGTAGTGGTGCACGTCTTCGATACGCAGACCCGCGACTACTACGAGCTCGAACGGCTCTGGGGAGACGCCAAGTTCGAGGAGTACAAGGACGAGGAATAGAAGGCCAAGGCGCGCCGTGGCCCCGCTACGGGTCGCGGGGAGCTACGGGAGAGCGAGATGATAGAGCCGATCCTGAAGCGCAGGAGCATACGGCAGTACACCGACGAGCCTGTTTCCGAGGAACAGATAGGGAAGCTCCTCGAGGCCGGCATGGCGGCGCCGTCCGCCAGCAACAAGAAGCCCTGGCACTTCGTCGTGGTCACCGAGCGCGAGAAGCTCGACAAGCTCTCGCACTACGGCTCTCACTGGGACATGCTGCGCGACGCGCCGCTCTCGATCATCATCTGCGGTGATCCCGCTATCTCCGACCGGTACTGGGTGCAGGACTGCTCTGCGGCGACCGAGAACATCCTGCTCGCGGTCACCATGATGGGACTGGGCGCGGTGTGGCTCGGTTGCCACCCCAACCCGGATCGCGTGGATCCGACGAAGGAGCTCCTCGGGATCGAGGATCCCGTGACGCCGCTGGCGGTGCTGGCCATAGGCCACCCGGCTGAGGAGAAGGAGCCGCGGACCCAGTACGATGAGGAGCGCGTGCACAGGAACGAGTGGTAAACGCGAGAACGCGCCGCGAGTTCGGCGGGACGTCGGCTGGCGTCGGACGTGAAGAAGGTTGCCGGCTCGCGCCGCGGTCGGAGCGCGGCGCCGCCTGCCACGGCGCCCAGAGCGGGCCGCCGACCGGCGCCGCGAGCAAACCAGGCCGTCATACAGCCGGAGGACTCAGATGGTTGACCTTTCCACCAGGTACCTCGGACTCGAGCTGCCGAACCCGGTGATCGT
>WJLY01000188.1 GCA_014728245.1 Candidatus Effluviviaceae Genus IV sp. | reverse complement strand
GCTGTCCTCTGAGGGCGGTCTCTGGATAGACGACTGCAGTCCCCTCATCGAGGATTGCACGGTGCTCGAGGCGAGCTGGCACGGCGTGTACGTGACGGGCGGAGCGGCCGGACCAACGCTGCGGCGCGTAGTGTCGCACGGCAACGCGAACGACGGCATCGACGCGGACTCGGGCGCGGGACTCAGGCTCGAGAACTGCGTCGTCTACGGGAACGGCGGCGACGGCGTCTGCCTTTCGAGCGGCGCGAACGAGATCGTCGGGTGCCTCGTCTACGGGAACGGCGAGGACGGTATCGACTCGCACGGGACGACGGATTACGCGGCCGATATCGTGAACTGCACCATAGGGCCCCATCCGAGCGAGGGGCTTTCCGATGACAGCAACTATCGTCTCTACAACGCGCTCGTGGTCGACTCGAACGACGGGTTGGCGCTGGCGGAGCACTCGCTCGTCGTCCCCGATCTCTCGTTCTTCGGGTTCGTCGATCCCGGGAGCGGGGACTACCGGCTGAGCGCCTCGTCGCCCGCCGTCAACTACGGTACGCGATTCGGAACGGCGGGAGTGCTCGTCCCGGCCGCCGATCTGGACGGGAACCCGCGCGTCCAGGGTATCATCGACGCCGGCGCGTACGAGTCGTCGCACCCGGTCGACGACGGCACCGCGGGCGCCTGGTTCTCTTCGAACCTGATCGAGCCCAGGCTCGGGCAGCCCGTGCTGCGCGAGGCCGGCGAGAGCTTCAGGGCCGTGGTCGGCCTGCTGGGCAGCTATTCGTCCGGGCAGGTTCAGGCGCGGCTCGTTGACCAGGACGGCGCGACGCACGTGCTCAACGTCTCATCCGTAACGGCTCACGATCTCGAGCCGGGGACCGTCTACGACATGATGATCTACTCGCCTGGACTGGAGACGGTGCAGGAGGTCGTCTTCGGGATCCCGGCGGCAACGCCGCAGGGGTTCTACGGGATCGAGATTGACATCGCAGGCAGGCACTACTTCTCCTGTTCCGCCGTCAGCGTCTACGACGAGTACCCGGAGAGCTGGGGGCTCATCCACATCACCGACCCGCACATCGGGTACGACGAGGAAAGCTACACGGCGGCCGAGCGTCTCCAGTTGTTCGTGTCGGAGGCGAACTTTCTGAACCCCGAGGTCGTGATCGTCACGGGCGACGTCTGCGAGAACCAGAACCTGGGGCACGACTGGCCGCAGCAGTACCTCGGGGCCACGGCCGACCTGCGGGTTCCCGTGTACGTGATCCCGGGGAACCACGACCACTACAACGACGGACACGACTACAACGCCGCGGGATGGCTCCGCTACTTCCACGAGATCAGCCGGTACGAGAACTCACGCCTGTCGCTCGGGGGCGCGGTCTTCTACGGAGTCAACACACAGTTCAACTATGGTCTCGCGGAGTTCTACCGGTGCCACGGGGCGTCCGACGAGGCTCTCGACTGGGTCGAGGCGGACGCGTCGATGCTGGGTTCGGGCGAGCGCCCCCGCTTCCTCCTCATGCACGGCCCGAACTACGATTACTTCAGCTGGAACAAGACGAACGTCGGCCGGGTGCGCGACGCCGTGAGCGCCCACGACTTCGACCTGTGCCTCGCCGGCCACACGCACAGGTTCGAGACGTACCTGAACTCCGGCACGAACTCGCTCGGCAGGAACGACTTCGAGCACGAGGACGACTGGGAGCGCGACGTGGCGTTCCCGGGCTACCCTCTGCACGTCCAGACCTCGTCGCTCGGAAAGGAAGAGCACCTGAACGCGGCGGCGCTCAGGGAGAGCCTGCGCGCGCGGGGCGTCCCCGACGCCGACCGCATCGCCGCGCAGGTTGCCGCGTATCAGTCGCCTCGCAGGCGGGGCCTTTTCGGCGACGATATCGGGTGGCGCTGGGTGCAGGTAGACGGGACCGAGGTCGCGTTCTTCACCGCCGACACCGACGGCGACGGGTACAGGAACACCGAGGACCCGTGGCTCCTGGGCGAGATCTCGTTCGACACGACGACCGATCCCGACGGCACGATCCACTCGACCGTGACGAACGCGCACCACGAGACCTGGACCGACTGCCGACACTACGTCCCGGCCGACCCCGTAACCGACTACGCGGTCTCGGGCGGGACGCTCGTGCGAAGGCTGCCGGACGGGACCGCCGTAGTGGCCGTCGACTCGGTCGGGCCCCAGTCCGACTCGGTGGTCGTGCTCTCGCCCACGACCGGCGTTGGCGATGGGGAGCCGGTCACCGCGTTCAGGCTGCACCGGGCAAGGCCCAACCCGTTCAACCCGGCGACCGAAATCGCCTTCGACCTGCCGGAGCGGGCCAAGGTGGAGCTCGAGATCTACTCGGCGGCGGGCCGCCGAGTGGCCGTGCTCGCATCGGGCGAGATGTCGCCGGGCCGCCACCGCGTCGAGTGGCGCGGTAGGGACGAAGGCGGAGAAGAGGTGGGAAGCGGCGTCTACTTCGTGAGGCTCCGGGCCGGGGAGAGGACGGCCACGTCGCGCGTGGTTCTCGTGAAGTAGCGTCCGCACTCGGCTGTTGTCGCTCCGGGTGAATGGGTGTAGGCTGGCCTTCATGCGAGTGCCGCTTCCCAGACGCGTTCCCGCGAGGATCTGCTCGGCTCTCATAGGGCTGGCCGCGCTGGCGTGGTTTCTGCTGCGCACGGGCACGAGGCCGTCGCGCGCCGTCTACCCCTGCCAGCGGGCCGCGCTCTCCACCTCCTGGGCGTTCCTGGCGGTCCCCTTTGCCGCGTTCGTGCCGATGCCTCCACGCCGCATGAGAGGCAGATCGGGCCGCGGTCCCGCGGTCGCGGCCGTGGTGGCGGTCGGCGTGGTCGGCCTCGTGATCGCTCTTCAGAGCGGCGCGTTCACGGGCGGGGGCGAGCGCGACGGTTGGGACCGCGAGACGTGGCTCGGAGGGCTCTCTGAGAGGGCGCCTCTCCCGCGCCTCCCGGGGCGCGTGGCGCACGTCACCGACGCCCGCGCCACGAGCTGGGACTTCGAGACCGGCTGGTACGGCGACTACATAGACCAGGCGGTCGTCACCTCCATGGTCGAGGACGGGCTTCTGGCCCTCACGGAAGCCCCCTCGGTCGCGGAGGCCTGGGAGCTTCTCATCCCGGACTTCGAGCCCGGCCAGAAGGTCGCCATCAAGGTGAACCTCAACAACACCCGCAGCGAGCTTCCGGGCAAGGCGATCGACGCGGTCATCGAGCCCGTGAACGCCGTTATCGCGGGGCTCGTCGGTCGCGGGTTCGCCCCTTCCGACATCACCGTCTACGACGTTACGCGCGGCGCGCACGACGGGCGGATGCCCGACCACCTGCCGGAGCGGTGCGCCTACGAGGGCGTCGGCTTCGTCGCCTACGTGGGCAACGACGCTCCGTTCTCGAACGAGAAGGTGGAGTTCGACCCGTCGGGCCGCGAAGGCATCAGCGACAGGCCGCTCGCCCGCGTTATGGTGGAGGCCGATTACCTCATCAACATGCCGATCGCCAAGGCGCACGATTTCGCGGGCATGTCGGTCTCCTTCAAGAACCACTTCGGATCGATCGACAGGTGCGACCACCTCCATCCCTACGTGTTCCTGCGCGACGACAGCTACACGCCCGACTACAGCCCCATGCTCGAGCTCTACGCCCACGAAGACGTCGGCGGCAAGACCGTGCTCACGGTCTGCGACGCGCTCTTCGGGACGTGCACGCACCTCTGGTCCCCGCCGACCAGATGGCCGAGCTGCGGGGGTCCTCCGAACAGCATCCTGCTCTCGACCGATCCCGTCGCGCTCGACTGCGTCGTGGCGGACATGTTGGCGGAGCAGGGCGCGATCCCAGAGGGCTCGGATGACTACCTCGTGCTGGCCGGCGAAGCGGGGATGGGCGTCTGCGAGCGGGCGGGCGACGACGGGGAGTACGCGGCGATCGACTACCTGCACATCGAGAGACCCTAAGCCAACCGGAGGTTCCATGGCACTCTTCGGCCGCAGGAAGAAGCGCACGCTCGTGATCGGACTGGACGGCGTACCTCACTCGCTCCTGCAGAGGTTCATCTCGGACGGCACGATGCCGGAACTCGCGAAGCTCGCCTCGAGCGGGCACCTCTCTAGGATGAAGGTCACGCTGCCCGAGATATCCGCCGTGAGCTGGCCGTCCTTCATGACCGGCGTCAATCCCGGCACGCACGGCGTATTCGGCTTCGTCGACTGGAAGCCCGACAGCTACGACATCCGGTTCCCGAACTATCGCGATCTTAAGGCTCCGACCATATGGGACAGGCTGGGCGAGAAGAAGAAGCGGAGCATTGTCATCAACCAGCCCTCGACCTATCCCGCCAGGGAGGTGGACGGCGTGCTCGTCTCGGGCTTCGTCGCCATCTCGCTCAAGAAGGCGGTCTGGCCTATCAGGTACGTCTCGGACCTGCAGGACATGAACTACAAGATCGACATCGATACGGCGCGGGCGCGCGAGGACCACGACTACCTGATCGACGACCTGGGCTACACGCTGGAGAGCAGGCTCCGGATACTCGAGCACTTCTGGAAAACCGAGGACTGGGACTACACCGAGGTCGTCGTGACGGGGACCGACCGTATCCAGCACTACATCTGGGACGCGCTCGAGGACGCCGGACACAGGTTCCACGACGCGTTCATAGACTACTACCGCAAGGTCGACGAGTTCATAGGCAGGGTCGTCGCGAAGTTCGGCGAGGTCTCCGGGCGGCCGGAGGGGGAGGGGCTGTTCCTACTGTCGGACCACGGCTTCTGCGGCATCAAGCAGGAGGTCAGGGTCAACCGCTGGCTGGCCGAGAACGGGTTTCTGGAGTTCGAGGACGACACGCCTGGATCGCTCGAGCAGGTATCGAAGTCGTCTCGGGCGTTCGCGCTCGACCCGGGCAGGATCTACCTCAATCGTAAGGGGCGGTTCCCGAGGGGCGGCGTGGACGATGATGCGGCGCGGTCCATCATCGACGAGATCAAGGCGGGGCTCTCAGAGCTTACGCACGAGGGCGAGCCGGTCATCGAGCGCGTCTTCGAGCGGGACGAGGTCTACAGTGGGCCTGTGGCCGACCGGGGCCCGGACCTCCTTCCCGTCGGGAACCACGGGTTCGACCTCAAGGGCACGATCAAGGAGCCGGAGGTATTCGGCCGCACGAACCTCACGGGCATGCACACCTGGGACGACGCGTTCTTCTGGTCGAAGGACGAGCCGGAGGGCGAGGTCGAGATCACCCAGCTCGCCGGGAAGATCCTGGAGGCGGCGACGTAGGTCGGGCCCCGGGCGGAAGAAAGCGACGTGGAACGCGAGAGGCTCCCGCGCTGGCGGGAGCCTCTCGTTGTGGACTGCGCCTCGTCCGTTTCCCGTACTGCTGACGACCGCTCCGGATCTGGTCGTTGCCGCCGCGGGGCCTAGCGCCACGTTTCTTCCGGGCCGGCCCTGGACTACTGCACGAGCACCACGTTCGTCCCGTTGGTCGTCAGACTGCGGATCGTGCTCTGCGAGTCGTATCCCTCCGCGTCGATCGTCTCCTCGTTCATGTAGTTCAGTACGATCGCGGCGACGCCCGGGGACAGCTCGCTCAGGTCTCCAGCGCTGAACGTGTGCGAGCCGTCGTTTGCGGTCTCGATCGCGACGACGGTTCCACCGCCCTGCGGCACGATCGATATGTAGAGGTCGGAGCCCGTACCCGTTCCGCCCCACGTCATCGTGAAGCCCGACAGGCTGACGTTGCTCATGTACGTCGGGTCGGTGAGGTGAGGCTCCTGCGAGGGGAAGTTGATGTCCGCGGTGAGCGCCGGCACGTCACGCGTCTCGTCCACCTGGAACTCGTAGTTCGCGCCGAGGTCGATGAAATAGGTCGGGGAGTACTGCATGTACCTGTGTGTGCTCGTCTGCGGCTCCCACACGAGACCGTACTCGTTGCAGGTCACGGTATCGGCGCGGACCGGGTTCACCGGCTCGCACGGCGCGTAGCTGGAGTCGAAGCGAGCGGTCAGGAAGTCGGTTCTCATGAGCGTGTCGGCCGGCGGCGGAAGCGTCATGATGCTCCGTTGCGCGATGAGTATCGCATAGATGCCCTCCCCGGAGGGGGAGGTAGTGTCCACCATGGCGGCGTAGTCGCTCAGGTGGCTCACCTGGGCGGACGCCTGATTGGCCTGAGTGTCGACCGTCGTCGTCAGCTCCGTCCACGTCTCGCTCCCTTCGTCGCAGCAGATGACGACGTCGCCTTCGTCGGCGCGCCCGACGGCGGACGGGTCGTAGTCGATCGTGACGGTCGCGTCGGCACCGAACTGAGTGCCCGAGGGCTCGATCGTGTACGCCGAGGATACGAACCCGTTGGGCGGATCGGGCGGTGTCGGACTGGTGTTCTCGTCGATCGTGAAGCTCGTGTCGCCGCCGAGCGCGCCCGCCGGTATGTCGAGCGCGATCTCGTCGTCGATCTCGACGGTCCCGCCCGCTGCCCCCACGGTGCCCTCGGCGTGAGAGGGGGAGCCGTTCGTGCCGGCAGGGTTGTCGTCCCCGTCGCTCGAGCAGCCCGCGGCCGCCACGATCGCAGCGAGCCCGAGGACCACGAGCGCGGTTGCCCTTCTTCTCATCTTCCCGCTCCTTTCCGTAGGGGCTAGTGCCCCGAGGTGGCCGGACAGATTGCGCCGGGCATCGTACGCCGACTGTACTGTGCTTCACTTAAGGAGAACCAAGAATAGTTGTGTTGCCGCTCTCAGTCAATGGCCGGTTGCGGCGAGGACGGCGAAGCGCTCGCTTTCGCTCTCAACCTGAGTCCGACATGAGCCGAGGTTCGAAGTACCGTAAGCAACTGAAATATGGTTGACAGGATGGCAGGCGGGCCGTACACTCGCGTGTCAAGAGGGATTCACTGGTAATCTTTTCGCGCCGAGAGCGTGTCACATGATTCGGACGCACTGACAGACAGGGGAGACGGGCACCAGATGTTCCTTATTGGCCGGACATAGGTCGATAGTCGACACCCTTCTGAGGTTTCGCTGCCGGGGGCTGCGTGCCTCCGGCGTTTCTGCGTAAAGGACCGGCGTCAGGTACACAGAGGCACACCATGTGGTTCTACGACGAAGACTACATAGAGGAAGAACAAGAGAAGGAAGTGCGTCACATACCGTTGCGGACGATGATCCGGCGGATATGGCCGCGCTTTCGTCCGCACAGGCGCACGCTCATCCTGGCGGCAGTGCTCATGCTGCTCGCCGTCGGCGCCGAGCTGGCCGGGCCTCTCATCGTGCGGCACGTGCTCGACAACGACATCCCGGACGGGAACGCGCAGGGCGTCCTCTTCCGCGGCCTCCTCTACGTGAGCCTCTTCGCCGTCGGGATGGCGGCGGCGTACGTCCAGGTCGTGCTGGTCTCCCGGGTCGGGCTCTCGATAGTGATGGGGCTCAGGCAGCAGGCCTTCGACCACATCCTGAACCTGTCGCTCGGGTTCTTCGACAAGAACCCGCCCGGCAGGCTCATGGCGCGCGTCGAAAGCGACATCGAGCGTCTGCGCATGCTCTTCTCAGACGTCGCGATGGCGCTGCTCCGGAACCTGGTGCTCCTGGGCGGAACGCTGGCCGTAATGCTGGCCGCGAGCCCCGTGGTCACGGGGTCGATACTTCTGATCATGGCGCCCATGGTCATCGCCACGTACTTCTTCCTCAAGTACATACGGCGGTCGTTCCGCACTATCCGGAAGCTATACGCGAGGATCAGCTCGTTCCTGGCGGAGTACGTGACGGGTATCCCGGTGCTTCAGCTCTTCGGGTACACCGAGACGGCGCAGATGAACCTGGCGAGACGCAACAAGGACAAGTACTCAAAGGAGGTCAGGGTCTTCTTCCGGGAGTACGCGTTCTGGGGGTTCTTCTCGTCGATAGAGATCGCCGCAGTGATGGTCATAATCTACGTGGGCGCGCGTCAGCTCTTCGGCGTCGCCATGACGGTAGGAACGCTCGTGCTGTTTATCGAGTACACGAGGAGGCTCTTCTGGCCGCTGATCATGTTCTCGGAGCAGCTCGACTTCATACAGCAGGCGTTCGCCTCGGCCGATCGCGTGTTCTCGATCCTGGACACGCCGTCGTTGACCGCGGACCGACCGGACGCCGAGCCCGTGATCCCCTCGGACTGGAGGGAGCTGGCGTTCGAGAACGTCAGCTTCGAGTACGAGAAGGGCGCCAAGGCTCTGCAGAACGTCAGCTTCAAGGTCCGGCGGGGGGAGAAGGTCGCGCTGGTGGGGCTCTCCGGCGGTGGGAAGACCACGATCACGAATCTTCTGCTCCGCTTCTACGAGCCGACCGAGGGGGCGGTGACGCTCGACGGCCGCGACATACGGGTCTACAGGCAGCGCGAGTGGCGGAAGAAGATCGGCCTCGTGCTGCAGGACATACACCTTTTCCCGGGTACGCTCGGAGACAACCTGCGCGTGATGCGGAAGGACATCGGGCCGGACGAGATCGACCGGGCGATGGAGGTGGCGCAGGCGGCTTCGATGGTCGGGAAGCTGCCGCGCGGGTACGACACCGAGCTTTCGGAGGGCGGAGCGAACCTCTCGATGGGCGAGAGGCAGCTTCTCTGTTTCGCGAGGGCGATCGTCGACGATCCCGACATCCTGATACTCGACGAGGCGACGTCGTCGGTCGACCCGCTGACGGAACGCAGGCTGCAGGACTCGCTCGACCATCTGCTCGAGGGGCGAACGTCTCTCATCATCGCCCACAGGCTTGCCACGGTGGCGAGCGTCGACAGGATACTGGTCGTCCACGAGGGGAGGCTCGTCGAGGAGGGAAACCACGCCGAGCTCTACGCCCAGGACGGTGTGTACAGAGACCTCTTCGACCTGCAGTTCGCGGCCGGAGTCGTTGCACAGAGGGACACCGAGGGCGGCGCGGGCGACTCGCCGGAGATGCGCCACGAGTAGTGGCGGCGCGGACGGCTGGCCGGAGATGCGCCACGAGTAGTGGCGGCGCGGGCGGCTCGCCGGAGATGCGCCACGAGTAGAGATGGCGCCGGGACGCGACGCCCCCGCCGAGCGGGGGAGGAAGAAGCGTGCGCGGCAGGATGTGGCGGGAGTGCTCGCGCTCCCGCGGAGAACCGAGATGAGTGACGAGACCAGAGAGAAGCGGCACGACGACGCTACCAGAGACGCGCCGAAGCTTCCCAACCGGGAGCGGATCCTGTGGCTCTGGAACTACTGGCGTCCGCACAAGCTCATACTCATTCTCATGGCGCTCTTCACGCTGGTATCGACGGCGGTCGCGGTGGCGTATCCGCTCGTCCTGCGGGCGGTGATCGACCGCGTGAGCGGGATGTTCGAGGAGGGCACCGCCGCCGAGGGCATCGGGACCGTGATGCTCATCCTCGCGGCTATTCTCGTGGGGCGGTTCGTGTCTCGGCTCTATCCGGCGACGCGCGCCATGGTCAACGCGCGGCTCGAGCGCGACATCAGGGACGACGTCTTCGGCGAGCTGATGAAGAAGGACTACCACTTCAACAACACCTTCCGAACCGGCGACGTCGTGACGCGGCTCACCGACGACATCGCTGAGTGGCCCAAGGTCGCGTGGTTCGCGTGTTCGGGCATCTTCAGGGCGGTCGAGTCGAGCTCCAAGCTCGTGTTCACGCTCGTCGCGATGCTGCTCCTGAGCGGGAGGCTCACGGTGCTCTCCGTGCTGCCGCTTCCGATCATGATGTGGATCTTCTACACGCTGAGACACCGCATGCGCTACTACATGGAGGAGTCGCAGAAGAGCGTGTCGAAGACCAACAACCTGCTGGAGTCGGCGTTCACCGGCATCCAGATCGTGAAGGCGTTCAGCGCGGAGGAGGCGCAGGGGCGGACGCTCAGGGACGTGCTCAAGGAACGCTTCGACGTGCTGATGGGGCTCGTGAAGCTTCAGGTCGTCATGTTCTCGCTCGACACGTTCGCCAGCCGGGTCGGCCAGATGGTCGTCATCGCGTACGGCGGCTATCTCGTGATCGAGGGCCAGATCTCGATCGGCACCCTCTTCGCGTTCTACGTCTATCTGGACATGCTGACGCAGCCGATGATGGACATACCGTTCCTCTTCATGACCGGCCAGCAGGCGTTCGTTTCGATCGACCGCGTCGAGGAGATCAAGACGTTCCCGATCGAGGAGGTCCGTACGCCCGGCAGCGAGCTCGGCGAGGTGGGCGAGATAGCGTTCGAGAACGTGAGGTTCAGCTACGACGACGGCGTCGACCATCTGAGCGACGTCGACTTCCGCGTCCCCGCGGGCAAGCGGATAGCGGTCGTGGGGCCCGTGGCCAGCGGCAAGTCGACCATCCTGAAGCTCCTGGCGGGCATACTGAGCCCGGACGACGGACGCGTTCTCGTGAACGGGAAGCCTCTCGAGGAGTGGGACTGGGACTCGTACCGAAAGACTATCGGGTACGTGCCTCAGGAGGCGGTCCTCTTCTCGCAGCCGATACGGGAGGCCGTCGTGTTCGGACGCAGGCCGCCGGACGAATGGGAGCCGGG
>WJLY01000187.1 GCA_014728245.1 Candidatus Effluviviaceae Genus IV sp. | reverse complement strand
CCCACATGGCTCCGGGGGATCGTCCGCTACCTCCATATCGTCTTAGCCGTCGTGTGGTTCGGCGCGATTATCTACATCCACATGTTCGTGAAGGCGCGGAGGCTCACGAAGGGGCTCCCGCGCGGCGAGGTCCGTCTGGGATGGGCCTCGATAGCGGTGATGGCGGTAACCGGCGTCGCGCTGGCCGTGTGGCGCATCGGCGCGCTCAGGGAGCTCTGGACTACGACGTTCGGCATCGTGCTCCTCGCGAAGCTCGTCGCCTTCCTGGCGCTCGCGGGGATAGCGGCGCTCGTCACGACCAGGCTGGACCGGCGCATGAGGCGGGCGGCGTCCGAGGAGGGCGGCGTCGGGAAGTGCGGGCACACGCGGTTCGTCTACGACGGGCAGCTATACGACGTTTCGAAGAGCGATCTCTGGAAGGACGGCGTCCACATGGGACGCCACCACGCGGGAACCGATCTCTCGGGCGCGCTCGAGGACGCCCCGCACGGGGACGAGGTCCTTGAGAGGGTGGAGCACGTCGGCCCGGCTGCCGGAAAACCCTGTCCCGAGCCCCCGGCGGCCCGCGCCTTCGTCAGGTTGGCTTTCTTCAACCTCTTTCTCATCGCGTTCATCCTGTTCTGCGTCTCGTACTGGAACTGGGGGCCGCCGCTGGTTGAGCGAGCGGGCGGAGGCCTCGCGGGCTTCGTCGAGATGCCTCCGGGCCTGTCAAACGCGTCGCTCGACTGCATCGAGTGCCACTACGACGAAGGCGTGCTGCCGCTGCAGATCGTCGAGTGGCGCGAGAGCGCGCACGCGGCGCTGGCGGTCGGGTGCTACGAGTGCCACCGGGCCGAGGACGGCGAGATCGACGCCTACGAGCACCACGGGCACACGATCTCCACGATCGTCTCGCCGAAGGACTGCGCCCGGTGCCACGAGCAGGAGGTCGAGGAGTTCGCCGCCAGCAGGCATTCGCGCGGAGGGCAGATACTGGCGTCGCTCGACAACTTCCTGGGCGACGTCGTCGAGGGTGTCCCGGCCGGCGTGAGCGGTTGCCGCTCGTGCCACGGTTCCGTCGTGACGGTACGGGACGACGGTCGGCTGACGCCCGAGAGCTGGCCCAATACGGGCATCGGCCGCATCAACCCGGACGGGACGTGGGGAAGCTGCTCCGCGTGCCACCCGCGGCACAGGTTCGCGTCCGCGGTAGCAAGGAGGCCGGAGAACTGCGGCCGCTGCCACCTCGGCCCCGACCATCCGCAGTTCGAGATCTACAAGGAATCGAAACACGGCGTAGCGTTCGTCGAGGCAACGGACAGAATGAACCTGCGCGCGCCGCAGTGGCGGCTGGGCACCGAGTACACGGCGGCGCCGACGTGCGTGACATGCCACAACGGGGCGAACCTGGAGCTTCCGTTCACGCACGACGTCGGGACGCGCATCTCATGGACGCTCAGGCCGGCGATCTCGAGCAGGCTGGATAGCTGGGAGGCGAGGCGCGACCGCATGAAGACAACGTGCGCGCACTGCCACTCGCCGGGCTGGGTAGAGAGCTTTTTCGTCCAGTACGACGCGGCGGTCGATCTCTACAACGACAAGTTCGCGCGCCCGGCCACGGAGATCATGTCGGAGCTCCGGGAGGCGGGGGCCCTCACCGAGCGCCAGTTCGATGAGCAGATCGAGTGGACCTACTTCCTTCTCTGGCACCACGAGGGAAGGCGGGCGCGCCACGGCGCCGCGATGATGGGCCCGGACTACGTGCAGTGGCACGGGTTCTTCGAGGTCGCCGAGCGGTTCTACATGGAGTTGGTGCCCGAGGCCGAGCATCTCCTGCCCGGCGTAACAAGGGAATACCTGCAGACCGAGGAGCACGGGTGGCTGCGGGGAGTGCCCCCCGAGCTTCGCGAGCGCATCGAGCGGTTCTACCGCCGGCGCTACCAGGTCCCGCCCGGGGGATAGCGCCGCCGGGCGCTGCGCGGTCGATCGCGGTGCCGGGCGCTACACGGCCCTCAGAACGTCCTCCCGCTCGCAAACCATAGCGTTCACTATTTCGCAATTGATTGTAGCGTCAGGCATGGCGTATGCACTGACGCGTGGCGGCACGGTGCCCGGCATAATAGGAGGAATCCGTTTCGGGCCCGATGCCGACCCGCGAGAGCTCTCGCGGATTCGGAAGCGGTGAGCGAGGTTCACTACGTAGCCAGGCGCGAAGCGCGAGGCACGAATTTGGAGGTCATGAATGGTAACGCGAACTGCGACGCGAAGCGGAAGGCGTTGGCGGCCCGCTGTGGCGCTGGCCGTCGGGCTGCTCGCTGCCCTCGCGGCGGCCGCGGGGGCAGCCGACTACGTGCTCCTCATAGACAGCACTGGGACGATGAGGTACCACGGCAAGGCGGAGGCGACACTTTCGGCGGTAGGGGACTTTATCGAGTCGACTCGACCGGGCGACTTCGTGACGGTATACGGCTACGGTGAAGATCCGTACGCGGCGCTGCCGGAGCGCCCTGCGCGCGTCGACTGCGAGGGCACGCGCGAGATGTTGAGCGAGAACCTGTCCCTCGCGTTCGGGGCTGACCGCACGGACATCACGCGCGGGCTCGATCTCGTGTGGCAGGAGAGGAACCTCGTGCTGCCCCGAGCCGCGACGCGGGACCGGGCCGGCGGAGGGGAGGGCTCCTGCGTAGTGCTGCTCACTGACGGGAAGCTGATCCCCTGCTACGATGATTATTCGAAGTACGACCAGATCTACGCGGCGAGCAGAGAGAGGCTCGTGGAGCTGGGGAAGCTCTTTGGCGAGGCCGGCGTGCCCGTGTATGCCGTAGGGCTGGGAGCCGCCGAAGATGTCGATGGCTCGCTTCTGGAGGACATAGCCTGGGAGAGCGGTGGGAGTTATCTGCACGCTCCGACGAGCGCGGACGTATCGCGCGCTTTCCACGAGATCGTCGCGGACGTGATGGGCGTCGGCGCCATCTGCGACAGTGAGGGCGAGCTACTCGAGGAGTTCTCGGCCGACCTCGACCGGTCCGCCACCGCAGACGCCCCGGACGACGTCGATCGAGCAGCTATCGCTGACGCCTCGGCCGACCACGACAAGGCGGCGAGGGCAGAAGCCTCGGCCGATCTCGACCGGCTTGCGTCCGGAACCGCCTCCGCCGAGGCCGGCCCGCCGCAGGCCGGGCACCCCCCGACCGGGAACCGTCCGGAAGCGGGGGACCAGGCCCGGGT
>WJLY01000186.1 GCA_014728245.1 Candidatus Effluviviaceae Genus IV sp. | reverse complement strand
GCGCCTGATGTGCATCGGGGAGGCGCCCGGCCGGGATGAGGATCTCGAAGGCGCGCCGTTCGTCGGACGCGCAGGCAAGCTTCTGGACAGGATCCTCGAGGCCGCCGAGATGCCGCGTGAGAACGTCTACATCTGCAACATCATCAAGTGCCGGCCTCCGAACAACCGGACCCCGCTTACCAACGAGATAGACGCCTGCATGCCCTATCTGGCGAAGCAGCTTCACTACATCGGGCCGAGGATCATCTGCACGCTCGGATTGCCGGCCACGCAGACGCTCCTCGGGCTCAAGGGTTCGATGAGGAGCATGAGGGGCAAGATCTACAGAGCGGGCGACATCGTCGTTGTTCCGACGTACCACCCCGCGGCCGCGCTCAGAGACCCCCGCTACAAGAAGCCCGTCTGGGAGGATTTCCTGATGGTCAAGCGGGAGTATGATCGTGCCGGAGAATGACGCAGTGACAGAGCGGCAGCACGACTGCACCGCGGACGCGGCCGGGGTGAAGCCGGCGGTCCTCTCGGCGATCCTGGACAGCCTCGTGGACCCCGTGCTCTTTGCGGACACCGATCACATCATCCGCTATATGAACCGGTCGGCCGTCGCGCACTACAGCGAGGGTTCGGACCTCATTGGACGATCCATCATGGAGTGCCACAATGAGTCGTCGCAGGCCGTGATCCGGGAAGTCCTCGAGGCCATGGGCGCCGGCGAGGACGAGCGCCTCATCACCGATAACGAGAGGCATCGGATCTTCATGAGGGCAGTCCGCGACCCCGACGGCAGGGTCATCGGCTACTACGAGCGCTACGCTCCTCCACACAGGGAGACCGTGGATGATCGAGCTTGAAAGGAAGGGGAACGTGCAGCCGCTCTGTCCGCACTGCGAGGCCGAGATCCGCAAGCTGTGGCTGCAGGAGATCAAGAACGCCTTCGGCCGGGCACACGCCCCCTCGTAGGAAGCGAAGTTACCCCCCGGAGAACCGCCACAGGAAGGGAGGGTCAGATGTCCCGCCATACGACAGACATCGTCTCGCGCGCGCTGCCACGCGTCCTTCTGGCGTCGCTACTCGCGGTCTGCGCCGTCGCGGGCCGGGTTGCCCCGGCGGCCGCGGAAGCGGGCGAGGAGATTGAGCTCGAGACCGAGATCACCTCGGCGACGATCTACAGCCGTCAGGCTCAGGTCGTCCGCACGGGGAGTGTCGAGCTGGAAGAGGGTCTGTTCAGCCTGGTCTGCGACGACCTGCCGGAGAAGTTCATCGAGTCGTCGCTCTCCGTAGAGGGAACGGGATTGACCGAGGCCCGCATCATCGGTATCGACCTCCGCAGGGTAGAGAAGGCCCGGACCGACTCCCCGCGCTACCAGGAGCTGTACGAGGAACTCGAAGAGCTTAAGGCCGAGCGCGACCGCCTCGACATTCTGCTCGACGCCGCGCGCCGCAGGAAGCAGCTCACCGAGTCCGTGTCGCAGTTCGCAACGACGCTGACGAGGGAGCGGCTTGCGGAGGGAACGTTCTCCACCACGCAGTGGGCCGACCTTCTCGCCTTCTTCGAGGAGCAGAACGTCTCGACGTCGCGGCGCGTGAGCGAGCTGCGCGACGAGAAATCGGAGATCGGCAGCCGCATCTCGTGGATCGCCGATGAGATCTACAGGATGCAGGCCGGCGGCGGGCGAGGGAAGGAAGTGGTGATAGACTGCGAGAGCGCGGGCGCCGGGACTCTGGCCCTGGAGCTAGCCTATCTCGTCCCCGACGCTTCTTGGAACCCCGAGTACACGTTGCGCTACCTTGAGGACGAGGGAGAGGTGGAACTCACCTACTCGGCGCGCATAGGACAGGCCACGGGCGAGGACTGGGAAGAGGTTCCGGTGGTCCTCTCGACGGCCGCGCCACACGTCGGCGCGGCTCCGCCCGAGCTCTCCCCGAAGCTCCTGGGCTCCGTGAGCGGCGCGCTGACGGGCCGAGTTACCGACGCCACTACCGGGCTGCCGCTCGGCTACGCGAACGTCACGCTCCTCGGGACCCCCTACGGCGGCATGAGCAACGCCGACGGCGTCTACATCCTGAGCGAGGTCCCCGTGGGCTCCTACACCGCCAGGGCGAGCTTCGTAGGATACGAGGACGAGACGCGCAGGCCGGTCCGCATCTCGGCCGGGAGGGTCGAGAGGTCCGACTTCGCCCTGCGCAAGATGAGGATCGAGGCCGAGGAGGTCGTGATCGAGGCGGAGCGGCCGATGATCGAGACCGAAGACACGGCGACTCGCAGGGGAGACGTAGTAGCGCGACCGATCAACACCGTTTCGGAGGCTCTGGGTACTCAGCCCGGGGTCGTCAGTCACGAGGGTGAGATTCACGTCCGCGGAGGGCGCGCGAGCGAGGTCAAGATGCCGCCGACGGTGCCTCACGTCGAGGCTCAGCTTGCCGGCTCGGAACTCTCCGCGAACCTCGCGATCCCGAAACCGGTGACGCTGGAGAGCGGCGCGGAGCCGCGGCGCTCACTGGTGGCAAGAAGGCGCCTGCCCGGTGAGTTCGTGCTCGAGGCCGTGCCACGCCTCTCCGACCACGTCTTCGTAAGAGGCACTCTGGGGAACCCGCTCGAGTTCCCGATCCTGCCGGGGATCGCCCAGGTCTACGTGGAGTCGGTAGCTGAGGGCTCCGCTTCCAGGGTGTCCGACTACGTCGGACAGGACAGGCTCGATCCGGTGGCTTCCGGCGAGGAGTTCACGATCTACCTGGGCGTCGACCAGAACGTCAAGATCGAGCGCGAGGTCGAGAAGCAGGTGCTCTCCGACCTTCGGGACAAGAAGAGGAAGGTGCGCTACGGGTACGATATCACCGTCAGGAGCTTCAAGAGGGGGCCGGCGACCGTCGTGGTCCGGGATCGGGTTCCGCGCTCGGCCATCGAGGACGTCGAGGTGGACGACGTAGAGATCGAACCGGAGCCCGACGAGCACGACGAGGATGGGCTTCTGACCTGGGAGCTCACGATGGAGCCGGGCGCGGAGCGCGTCCTGTCCGTTGAGTACGAGGTCGAACACCCGGCGAGCATGTCGGCTCAGGATCTGGGGCTGGAGGAATAGCGGAAGCCCGCTCGGGCCGCGGCCTGACAAGCTCGACGGGAGGGCGGCAGAGGACAAGGCGCCGGCGAAGGCCGGGGAAGACCCGACTGGCGGCGCCGGGGCGGGAGGAGTAATGGCACAGGCGAAACAGATGTCCCGGGGGCTGAGGTGGTTTCTCTTCGTAGTGGGCGTCGGCGCGCTCATCGCGTCGGGCATCTACCTCGGTAGGGCGATCGGCGAACCCACTGACGTTCCCGGTCTTATGCGCGCGCTCATGTTCGTCCTGATCGGGCTCTTCTGCGTTCTCATGTACGGCGAGAATCGACGCCTCAACTGAGACCACGGCGCTCCTCGCCCTTCCACATCGATGTCTCCGACGTGCCGCTACGCGACCGGGTTCATGAGGTTACTCCAGAGGAAATACGAATCGGTCAACGCGCGTGGTCCTCTGGACGCGTATCGCTCCGGGCCGTTTACAGCTCGGCACAGAAGCAGTAGACTGCCTCGTACCGTAGCGCGTGGCTCGAAGCGAAGGGAGGTCGAGTCGTGGGTTGGACCAAAGCCCTTACTCTACTCGTCGTCATTACAGCGGTCATGTCGGGGTGCTCGCGCGGTGTGCTTGACGAGCGTGAGGTCGAGGTGAGAGACGGCTTCGCACATCCCGTCGGTTCCGAGGCCCCCTATTCGGGCCGGGTCGTCTCCAGCTACGAGAACGGTCAGAGGGAATACGAGGTCACGTATCGAGAAGGCAGATTGCACGGCCCACAGACGTTCTACTTCGAGAGTGGTGGGAAGAAAGCGGAGTTCAGGTATTCAGATGGCGCCCTCGACGGTGAGTTCACAACCTGGCATCGTGACGGCCAGGTAGCCGTCACCGCAACGCTGGTCAACGGGCAATTGGAAGGCGAGTTCGCAACCTATTTCGAAAACGGCCAGGAGAGCTCCGTCGGTGCATTCGAACATGGTCAGCCGACGGGGCAGTGGCTTGTGTATCGCCCGGATGGTCTGCCGTTCAAGGACCTCTCGTTCTCGGACGGATCGCTGGACGGTCGCTGCCGCGCATACCATCCCAACGGCGAGATTTCACTGGAGGCCGAATTCGCTGACGGGTTGCCTGCCGGTACCTGGACGCACTACAGCTCGGTCGGACGCAGGTCCTTGGAGTACAGTTTCAGGGAGGGACTTCTCCACGGAGAATACAGGGCTTGGCATGGCAACGGCAACCTCAGGCAGGAGTGCGTCTTCGTAGAGGGCGAGCCGACGGGAGTCTGGTCCTACTACTTGTCAGACGGCACCGACAAGCGTCGCGAGGTCGTATTCGAGGAGGGCAAGCCGTACGCGAGCGAGCGCCAGTGGAATCCGGACGGCTCTCTCAGCGTGGAGGTGGTCTTCACCTCGGCGACCAGTGGCGAGTACGTCCGGTGGCGATGGGGGCGGGAGGCGGAATCGGGCCGCGTCCATCTGGACTCCGATTCGCGCACCGTGTGCAACGAACAGGGGCTCGAGGTCTCCGTAGTTCCCAAGGCGCACCTACCCAGCATGTACGAACGAATGAAGCTCTGGCGTCCTGAGTCGGTGGATGGCATCGCCGGCGATCTCAACGCTTCCAGATTCGACTAGAGCAAGCCCGGCACGCACCCCAGGGGGTTGTGATGAGAATACGAGGCCTTCTGATCGCATGCTGCACTTGCGCGATCTTCCTGTCGCCTCTCTCGCTCGAGGCGGCTCCGAGCCACGACACGCGTACAGTCTGCGAGTGGCTTCTCCTGCACGACCTGGCCGAGCAACAGCTCGCGGCCAGTCTGACGGTGGCTGTAGACACGGTTCGATACGCCCTGTTCGGTGGGATGTACCGGGAAGAGCACTCCGACTCCCTGATGGTCGACGGCCTGGCCGCAGGGTTTGAGGAGGGCAGCCGGGCCGTCGAGAGCGGGCTCGTTGCCCTATCCGGTCTGGCCGACAGTTTCAGCTCGCCTCCCGCCCTCTCCACCGTCGACCGGCTGCTGCGGACACTACGCGACGCCGAGAGCGCCTTCAACGATGCCGTCGCCGTCATCGAAGCACTGCCCGGAGAGGGAGAGGAGCGGGCCGAGGCCGCGTGGCGCTCCGAGGAGGTCCGGGCCGCGCTCGACGAACTTGGGCATTCGATCGAGGCCCTGATGACCCTCGAGATCCCGCCGAGCGTGGTCGAGAGCGCGCGGCGCCTCATGGAGGAACTCGAGTAGAACGCCAGCCTATCAGAGCTCAAGCGACACCGCGAGGAGCTGCGTACTCTGGCGGCGCTTACCGAAAAGAGGCGCGTGACTCTGGTCTTCTCCCCGAAGGACGAGAAGCGCAAGAATGCGGTCGTCCTTCGCGAGTATCACAGAAGGCTGGGCGGCTAGCCCGCGTATCGAGCCGGTAGCCCGCCCCAGGTCCGGTGAGCTCGTCAGGAAGTTCCTCCGAAGACACGATTCGTTCCGGCGCGGCGGAAGCCCCGGCTCTAGGGCCGTCTGCAGGAAGCGCTCGACCTCACGGTTGTCTAGCGTGTGTCTGTTCGGCTATCCTCGGAGTAACGGATCGGCGGACGACTACAGCATCCGGGGCCACGGATCCGCCGGCCGGGCGTACGGCGCTCTCGGTTCTCTGGGCGGAGTGCACGGGGCGCTGAGTGAACGTTGGCGTCCCGGGGACGACGACTGACTCGTTCAGGGAACAGATGCCACGGATGATGGACAGAGCGGCTTCTGTACACGCCTGAGTCAGCGGGCCGGTCGCGTGAGGAGTCAGGCACACAGGGAGACCCCATGTCAGGAGCAGTAGTTGGCGGCGCAATAGGGCTCGCGGCGGGGCTCGCGCTCGGCGCGTTCCTGTATCTGTGGTCGCGTGAGCGGCAGCGTACCGCCCTCCACGATACCGAGGTGGCGCTGGCCCAGGCCAGGGCGTCGCTCGAGGCCGAGAGAGACAAGACGACCTGGACCGACGAGGCTAGGCGCACGCTCGAGAATGCTTTCAAAGCACTGGCGAGCGACGAGCTCTCGACGCGGTCGAGCCAATTGAAGGAGACTGCTCGCGACGAGCTCGGAAACCTGGTGAGCCCCCTGAGAGATGAGCTGAACAGGCTCGACGGCTACGTCCGCGATCTCGAGAAGAAGCGGGAGAGCGCCTACACCGCCATAGGCGGGCAGCTCGACCTCCTCAAGGACCTCCAGAACTCGCTGCGCGATCAGACCCAGTCGCTCGCGAACGCCCTCAGCGCCCCGAGCACGAGGGGCAGGTGGGGCGAGCTCCAGCTCCGGAAGCTCGTCGAGCTTGCCGGTCTCGCCGACCACGTCGACTACGAGGAGCAGGAGTCGAGCGGCGGCGCCAGGCCGGACCTGGTCGTCAAGCTCCCCCAGCAGGGTTGCCTTCCGGTCGATTCCAAGGTAACGCTGGGCGCGTACGTAGACGCGATGGAGGCCAAGGACGAGGCGACGCGGAAGCTCAAGCTCGCGGAGCACGCGCGCGCGGTCAAGGCCAGGGTGCGCGAGTTGAGCCAGAAGGCCTACTGGGAGAAGCTCGACAACACGGCGGAGATCGTCGTCATGTTCGTCCCGATCGAGGCCGCTCTGGGGGCCGCGTTCCAGCAGGACCCCGAGCTGTTCGAATTCGCCATCTCCAACAAGGTGCTTGTGGCGAGCCCGGTAGTGCTGTTCGCGCTCCTCAAGGCGATAGGCTACGGGTGGCAGCAGCAGAATCTGATCGAGAACGCCGCCGAGATAGCCAGGCAGGGTGAGGTCCTCTACGACCGAATAGGCGTGTTCGTCGGCAAGATCCACGACATGGGCACGCATCTGGGGCGCAGCGTCGACTCGTACAACGAGGCCGTGGGGTCCTTCCAGAGCCGGCTCGTGCCGGCGGCGCGCGACCTCAGAGAGATGGGCGCCGGACGCAGAGACCATGACGAGCTCGAGCCTGTGGACGTCCGTCCGCGCGGAATCGAGGTGAAGGAAGAGTGACGTCGGAGCGATCCTCGATACGATCGCCCGTGATGGCGGCGACGGAGGGGCAGTGCACTTCACCTACAGAGCAAGGGACGATTCCGGCTCGGACGTATACGGAGAGATCGAGGCCCGAGGCGTCAGGGACGCCGAGAGCAAGATCCGGGAACTCGGACTCTCGCCCGTCGAGATAGGCGAGATCGGCGGCGTGAGGACCGCCGGAGGCGTACCGGTCGAAGAGACCGGCGGCTACACCAGGACGCGGAGCGACGTCGGGACAGGCGTCGCGGAAGGCTGCGCCACAGGTTGGGTGCTGGGGATCATCCTCGTCGTCATGGGTCTTCTGCTGACGTTCACCGGCATCGGCGCGATCATCGGGATACCACTCATTGTGGCGGGGATCATCGTGCCGCTCGTCGCGCCCTTCCTGGGGCTTTCCTCCATCCGGGGGCCGTGCCCGTACTGCGGGAGCCGCGTCAGGGCGTCCAGGGGCTCGCCCGGCGCCGTCTGCCCGGCCTGCGGACGGCGTATCGTGATAAGGGACGGTCGATACTACAGGGTCGGCTGAGCGCCGCCGGCCCGGTCGTGGGGAGACCCGCACTCGACGTTCGTGAGGGGGACCGGCTTGACGATCGAGTTCAAGGACGAGGACCGGAAGAGGGCGCTCAAATCGATCAAGCGCTACTTCGACGAGCGACTCGAGATGGAGGTGGGAGATCTTCAGGCGATGATGCTCTTCGACTTCTTCCTCGAAGAGCTGGCGCCGACGGTTCACAACGAGGCGATAGCGGACGCCCAGGCGTACCTGCAGGAGCGAATGGGCGACCTGGAGGCGACTTGCTACGAGGCCGAGTTCGGGTACTGGGAGGAAGACGACGGGTAGCGGGCTTCGTGCTATCATGGGAGGCCGCTCCGCTGCTGCTGCGCCGCGGCAGAGGCACAGTCACACGAGACATACGGGAGCACCCCCTGGAGGCGCCATGGCGACCACGGATGAACTGACAACTACGAAGATACCCGAGACCCCGGGAGGCAAGGTGCCGCCCCAGGCGGTCGAGGTCGAGGTGGCCGTGCTGGGCGCGATGATGCTCGACAACACGGCCGTCGGCATCGTCACCGAGCTTCTGGACGAGAGCTCGTTCTATCGCACCGCCCACAGAAAGATCTTCTCAGCGATACTGAGACTATATGCTCGCGACGAGGCGGTCGATCTCGTGACCGTCACGCAGGAGCTCAAGAAGACGAAGGACCTGGACGACGTGGGTGGGGCGGCGTACCTGTCGACCGTGCTCGGAAGCGTTGCCACGACGGCGAACGTCAGACACCACGCGAAGATCGTGCTCGAGAAGGCGGTCTTGCGCAGGCTGATAGCGGTCGCGACGGAGGTGGCCCAGGAGGCTTACGATACGGCCGGCGACGCCGGCGACATCCTCGACCGCGCCGAGCACATGATCTTCGAGATAGCGCAGGCGCGCGTGAAGAGGGACTTCGTCCCGATGCGGGAGATCCTGAAGCACAGCTTCGAGGTCATCGAGGAGCTGTACCGGCGCAAGGAGCACATCACGGGGATCCCGAGCGGCTTCGTCGATCTCGACAACATGACCTCCGGGTTCCAGAGCTCCGATCTGATCGTCATAGCGGGCAGGCCGTCGATGGGCAAGACCGCGTTCGCCCTGAATGTGGCCGCTCACGCGGCCATAGAGACGGGAGTGGCCGCGGCTATCTTCAGCCTGGAGATGTCGCGGGCACAGCTTGTGCAAAGGATGCTCTGCAGCGAGGCGCGGGTCGACGCGCACCAGCTTCGCACCGGGCACCTGGCGAATCGACACTGGTCCAGCCTGACCACGGCGGCGGGTGCGCTCTCGGAGGCGCCGATCTGGATCGACGACACGCCGGCTATGACAGTACTCGAGATGCGGTCGAAGGCGAGGCGACTCAAGACCGAGGCCGACATCGGGCTCATAATCGTCGACTACCTCCAGCTCATGCGCGGGCTGGGCCGGCAGGAGAACCGGCAGCAGGAGATATCCGAGATCTCCAGGTCGCTCAAGGGGCTGGCCAAGGAGCTCGACGTGCCCGTCCTGGCGCTCTCCCAGCTCTCCCGCGCCGTGGAGACGCGCGGAGGGGACAGGCGGCCTATCCTGTCGGACCTCCGCGAGTCCGGGGCGATCGAGCAGGACGCCGATGTGGTGGCGTTCATCTACAGGCCGGAGGTCTACGACCGGAGTCCGGAGAACATAGGTCTCGCCGAGGTCATCGTAGGAAAGCAGAGGAACGGTCCCACGGGCACGGTGAGGCTCGCGTTCTCGTCGGACTGCACCAGGTTCGAGAACCTGAGCACGAGGCCGGACGAGGCGTTCGACGTCGGTGATCTGTAGAGCGCGGAAGTCCTCGACGGCCTGCGCCGGAGATCCGCATGGCGCGACTGCGCGAACCGACAGCGGCTCCTTCGCCACGGCTTCGCGGGCCGGACTACCAGAGGGTCACGATTGAGCAACGGGTCTATGGAAGTGGAGGGAGCGCCCGCCGCAGGCGTTGAGAGGCCGTCGGGCTTCTTCGTTACGCTGGGCGGCGCGGCGCTCGACTTCATAAGGGAAGCCGGGGCCGGCGGCATCCTCTTCTGGAGGGGCCTCCTGTCGATGGGCCGGTTGCCCCGGTCTCTACCGCTCGTCTTCGAGCAGATGCGGCGCATCGGAGTCGAGTCGCTGCCTCTCGTCATCATCACGTCGATCTTCACGGGCGCCGTCACGGCGGTCCAGGCCGCATACCAGCTCCGGGAGTTCGTGCCCGAGCAGTACATCGGTACCGCAATCTACAAGTCGGTGACCATCGAGCTGGGGCCCGTTCTGACGGCGCTCGTCGTCGGCTGCAGGGTCAGCGCCTCGATCGCGGCCGAGCTGGGCACGATGCGCGTGACCGAGCAGGTCGACGCCATGGAGGCGATGGCGATAGACCCGGTCAGGTATCTCGCGATGCCCAGAATCGTGGCCGGGCTCATCATGCTCCCCATCGTCACCGTGTTCGCCGACGCTCTGGCGATCGGCGGCGGGTTCGTGGTATCCAATGCCTCGCTCGGCATCTCGCCGTCTACGTTCGTGAACGGAATGAAGATGTACTTCTTCGCGGGCGACGTGTTCGGCGGGCTGATCAAGGCGTTCGTCTTCGGCGGGATCATCACGCTGATGGGTTGTCTGGCCGGGTTCCGCACGAGCGGAGGCGCCGTGGGCGTGGGTCAGGCGGCCACGAGAGCCGTCGTTGCGAGCTGCGTCCTGATACTGGTCTCGGACTACGTGCTGGCGACGCTCCTCTTCAAGATCATCTTCGGCTGATGGGAGACACGATGGCAGCGCGGCCGGTCGTAGAGGTGAGAGGTCTGTGGAAATCCTTCGGCGACAAGGAGGCTCTGAGGGGCGTCGATTTGAAGCTGCACGACGGCGAGACGCTCGTCGTGCTCGGACCGTCCGGCTGCGGGAAGAGCGTGCTCCTGAAGCACGTCATCGGGCTTATGGAGCCCGACAGGGGGTCGATCATCGTCGAGGGCAGGGACCTCAGCGGGCTCTCGCAGGCCGAGCTGAACGAGATCCGTCAGAAGTTCGGCATGGTGTTCCAGGGCGCCGCGCTGTTCGACTCGATGACGGTGGGCGACAATGTCGCGCTCCCGCTCCGCGAGCACAGGGGGATGAAGGGCGAGCGGCTCTCGGCTCTCGTAGAGGAGAAGCTGGAGCTGGTGGGGCTCAAGGGCATATCCTCGCTGAGACCCGCGGAACTCTCGGGCGGGATGAAGAAGCGCGTCGCGCTCGCGCGGGCGATCGCGCTCGATCCGGACATCATCCTCTACGACGAGCCGACCACGGGGCTCGACCCCGTGATGGCCGAGCAGATAAACGAGCTGATAAGGAGCACGCAACGGAAGCTCAACGCCTCATCCATAGTCGTCACTCATGATCTGCACAGCGCCTGCTTCACGGGGGACATGGTGGCGCTCATGGACGAGGGCAGAATCGCCTTCTACGGCACGACCGACGAGCTGACGACGACCGAAAACGAGGCAGTCCGCAACTTCATCGCGCGGGGGCATCCGGCGGCTACGGGAGCGCCCGGCGGGTCCGGCGCCGGCCCGGCCTGCGCCGACGACCCGTTCGCGTGACGCGGGCGCGCGTCGGCCCGGAGCACCGTCAGGAGCGACGACAGGCATGCTCCAGGCGCGTAGTCGGCATCCGCTATCTCTGGAGGGGCAATGAACGAACGGGGCAACGAAGTCAGGGTGGGTGTCACCATCACCGTGGCCGGCGTAGTGCTTGTGCTGGGCATACTCTGGCTCGGCGGCGTGAAGTTCGGTGACGAGACCTACGAGTTCAGCGTCGTCTTCCCCGAGGTCGCCGGCCTGGTCGTCGGGGACAAGGTGACCGTCGCCGGGATAGCGTCCGGCGAGATCCTGGCTCTCGAGCTGGCCAACGGCAAGGTGCTGGCCGACCTGCGTCTCGACGAGGGCATCAGAGTGCCTGTCGACTCGCGGATCAGCGTCTCAACCTACGGCCTCATCGGCGCGAAAGTGATAGCGATACGCCCCGGAGAGAGCAAGGAGTACGTCCAGCCCGGCGATACCGTCACCGGGTTCTACGACCAGGGCCTCGGCGACGTGGTGGCCGAGATGGGGCAAGCCCTGACCGAGATCCGTTCCGTTTTGAGCGAAGCGGAAGAGGCGATCTCGGACGTTGAGACGCGCAAGCGCGTGGGCCAAACGCTGGAGAACGCGGCGGTCGCTTCGGAGGAGCTGAAGCTGGCGGTGGCCGACTTCAGAGCGACCGCCTCGGAGCTGCGGGGCTTCGTCGAAGAGAACCGCGAGGGGGCCGGGACGACCATCGACTCCCTGTCGGTGGCCTCGGCCCGGTTCGCCGGGCTGACGGCCGAGCTCAGAGGCATTTCCACGTCGCTTGACTCCATAGTCACGAGCGTCGAGAACGGCGAGGGCTCGCTCGGAAAGGCCATCGGAGACGACGAGGCGCACGACGAGTTCGTGGCAGCGGTGAGAGAGGTCCGGGAGCTTGTGGCGGAGATACGCGAGAACCCGAAGAGCTTCGTCAGGTTCTCGATCTTCTAGCGAGGTCCCAACTGCGGATCTCCTCGATCTCCCGCCGCATCCCCTCCTCGAAGCCGACCGCGTCGTAGCCCAGGTCGCGCTCGATCTCCTCGGTCGAGAACGCCTTGTCCTCGTTGAGCCTCAGGACCTGCTCGGCGTGGATCTGCGGGTTCGGGGCGACCTTTCTATAGAGCCTGACCAGCGCGAGCGAGAGGCCGAGGGGAAGATGCACTCGGACCACGCGCCTTCCCAGAAGCCTGGCGGTCGTGTCGATCACCTCCGAGTAGGTCACGGCCTCTCCGCCGGCCACGTCGTACGCCTTCCCGATACTCACGGGGTTTTCCAGCGCCAGAACGACCGCTCGCGCGAGATCCTCGACGTGGACCGGCTGCTGCAGGTGTTTGCCGCTTCCGAAGACCGGCATGAACGTGTGCGTGGACAGATAACGGACGAGCCTGCACATGTTCCGGTCCTCGTGCGTGCCGTAGATCATCGTGGGCCGGAGCAGGGTGTAGTCGAGACCGCTGTCGCGGATCGTACTCTCCGCCTCGGTCTTACGGGTCTTGCTCGCGGCGTTGAGGTTCGTGAATATGCTGGTCGTGCCGATGACGACGATCCTGGCGACGCAGGAGGCGCCGGCCGCACCCACTATCCCGTTCGCCGTGGCGGGCGTCAAAGGCCCCGCGCTCACAAGAGCGTCCCGGCCGCGCAGCGCGTCCGCGAGGACCGGGGCTTCCTCCAGAGAGCCTCTCACCACGGCAACGTCGAGTTTCTCGATCGCCTCCGCATCGCTCCAAGGCCTCACGAGGCACGCGACGCGGTGGCCGTTCTCGAGCAACAGGTCCAGAACGCGGCTGCCCGTGAAACCCGTCGCCCCTGCGAGCAGAACATCCATGAAGCGAGCCCTCCGCGCTTGCCCTCGGGGTGGCCCCGGCTCCAGAGCCGGAGTCGTCTGTCCTCGGGTCGGCACTACGGAACGTCGACGACGACAAACTAGCAGATTCCGGCGTCCGTAGCCAGCGGGCAGTGCTGCTTGAGGGCCCTAACGTGGTATGCTAATGTCTCGTCCGAGACACCGACCCGCCGTCGCGCGCCGGCCGGCGACCGAGTTCCAGAAGGAGACTGCACTTGACCGTGGCAGAACGCTCCGCGGAGACCGAGTACGAGAAGAAGCTCAAGTCCAAGGCTCTGGTGCGATGGCTCCACTCGTTCAGGTACAAGCACCTGCGAAGCATCGTCGCCGAACTCGCCGCGGACGCGTCCGACCGCCCTCTGAGAATCGTGGAGGTGGGCTGCGCGCACGGGGCGCTCTTCGACGCGCTCGATCCGCTGTTCGATATCGACTACACGGGGATCGATCCCACTCCCGAGTTCGCCCGGGCGGCCAGGGAGCGACACGAGGGAAGCTCCAATTTCCGCGTGATCGCGGACGGAGCGGAGAACGTCCTCGGCGGGCTCAAGAGGCCGGACCTCGTGGTGGCTCTCGAGACGCTCGAGCACGTTCCCACGAGAGCCGCCGTCAGAATCGTCGAGGCCGTCGCCGACCTGGGTCCCGATCTGTTCGTCTGCTCTGTTCCGGTGGAGGTCGGGCCGATCATATGGATCAAGAACCTGGGGTCGCTGCTCATCCGGTACAACCGAAGCGGGCGCTTCAACCGGGACGTCCTGCGGAGGACGTTCTGGGCGGGTCTCTACCAGATGAACCGAGTGCCCGTTCACCGTCACGGCCACACCGGGTTCGACTGGCGGTGGGTGGGACAGACGATCCGCCACGAGATGAGGATCCGCGAGATCCGGACGCTGCCCTTCCGCTTCCTCCCCGCGGGGCTTTCCACGAACGTCATGTTCCTGGCGGAGCCGCGGCGGGACGGGCGCGGCGGGACCGGTGGGTGAGGAGGAGGGGATGAAGAAGCGCAGCGTATTCATGTGCACCGAGTGCGGACACGAGTCGCCCAAATGGATGGGTCGTTGTCCCGGGTGCGGCGAGTGGAACACATTCGTCGAGCAGGGGGTCAGGGAAGGGAGGGTCGACCGGGACCGCGTCCGCGCCAGGGCGGTATCGCTCGCCGAGATCAAGACGGGCGACTCGGAACGGATGGTCACCGGCGTCGCGGAACTCGATCGCGTGCTCGGAGGCGGCGTCGTTCCGGGTGTCGTGGTGCTCGTAGGTGGAGACCCGGGCATCGGGAAGTCGACGCTGCTTCTTCAGGCCAGCGACCGCCTCTCCGCGGCGGGCGAGACGGTCCTCTACGTCAGCGCCGAGGAGTCCGGGTCGCAGGTGAAACTGCGGGCCCGCCGGCTGGGCGTTGCCTCCGACAGGATCGCAGTGCTTTCCGACACCGACGTAACGCACGTCCTCGACGAGGCGTCCCGCGTATCGCCCGGGGCCCTGGTGGTCGACTCGATACAGGCCGTCGAGCATCCCGAGGCGGCGGGGTCGGCGGGCAGCGTGTCGCAGGTGAGGACCTGCGCCGCCGAGCTCGTGAGATACGCCAAGGAGGCGGCGGTGCCTGTCTTCATAGTGGGACACGTCACCAAGCAGGGCTCGATCGCCGGCCCCAGGATCCTCGAACACATGGTCGACACCGTGCTCTACTTCGAGGGCGACAAGAGGTTCCCGTACCGGATACTCAGAGCTGTCAAGAACCGGTTCGGATCGACAGACGAGATAGGCGTTTTCGAGATGACCGTCGACGGTTTGAGAGAAGTGAAGGACCCGTCGGAGCTCTTCGTGACCGAGGGGCGTGGCCCGAGCGCGGGCTCGGTGGTGATAGCGACCGCGGAGGGCACGCGCGCCCTGATGGTGGAGATACAGGCGCTGACGGGGCTCACCAGCTACTCGGTGCCGCAGAGGACGAGCACCGGCGTCGATCGACGCAGGCTGCCGCTCGTTCTGGCCGTTCTGGAGAGGAAGGCCGGCCTGAGTCTGGGGAACCGGGACGTGTTCGTGAGCGTGGCGGGAGGCGTCAGGGTAGAGGAGCCCGCGGCCGACCTCGGGATCGCACTGGCGGTCGCGTCGAGCTACTGGGACCAGCCCGTGGACGCGCGGACAGCGTGCTTCGGCGAGATCGGGCTCGGCGGTGAGGTGAGGCGGGTCGCGCTCGGGGAGAGACGCGCGCAGGAGGCGGCGAGACTGGGCTACAGGCGGATCATCGTCCCGACGGCTGCGGTCGACACCTCCGCGCGCCCGGATGGACTCGATGTGGTGGGCGTTCGTTCGGTCGCCGAGGCTGTCGACGCGGTTCTGGGGCGTCGGAGCCGCAGGGGCGGTCGCGGTGCGCCCGAGATGAAGGAGGCGTAGTCGTGCCACGCGTGGGAGCGGTTCTCGTGGCCGCGGGCGCGTCCACGAGAGCCGGGCCGGGCGTTCCCAAGCAGTTCCGGCGGCTAGATACGAGGCCGGTGTTCGTCGCCGCTCTCGAGCCGCTGCTACGCCATTGCGACGAGATCGTGGTGGTCGTCCCGGCGGGCGAGGAGGAACGCGCGGCTCTGCTGCTCTCCCGATGCGGGCTACCGTCATCTCGAGTGGCGCCGGACCGGGCGGACGGGAACGCGCGCGTGGCCGTCGTCGCGGGCGGGCCGAGGAGACAGGATTCCGTGGGCGAAGGCCTTCGCGCGCTCTCCGGGGAAACGGAGGTCGTCCTTGTCCACGACGCGGCGCGGCCGTTCGCCGCGGAGGCGGTCGTGGAGCGCGTCATCGAGGCGGCGCTGGAACACGGAGCGGCGGTGCCCGTCGTGCCGGTCAGCGACACTGTGAAGCGCGTCGAGGAGGGCCTCGTCGTAGCCACACTCGACCGCTCGGTGCTCGCGCTCGCTCAGACACCTCAGGGTTTCAGGCGGGAGGTCCTCGTCAGCGCGCGCCGTGAGATCGGAGACGCGGACGTGACCGACGACGCGCAGTGCGTCGAGCTGGCTGGTCAGCCGGTGGCGGTCGTGGAAGGGGACCCCTCCAATCTGAAGTTGACGGACGCGCGGGACCTGGAGCTGGCGGCGCTCCTCGGCGCCTCGAGACTCGGTCTGGACGCGGACGCTCGCGTCGGGATCGGGAGCGACTGCCACCGGCTGGTCGAGGGCCGCAGGCTCGTTCTGTGCGGCGTGGAGGTGCCGTTCGGCAGAGGACTCGACGGTTGGTCCGACGCCGACGCGGCGACGCACGCGGTCATGGACGCCCTCCTGGGCGCGGCCGGCGAGCGCGATGTCGGACACCACTTCCCTCCGGGCGACGAGCGGTACGAGCGCGCCGACAGCACCAGTCTCCTCAGGGAGGTAGTGGATCTCCTCAGACGAGAGGGCTTCTGTGTGGGAAGCGTCGACCTCACGGTAACTGCAGAGGCGCCCAGGCTTTCTCCCTTCATTGATGACATGCGGCGCACGCTTGCCGAGGCGCTCGGGGTCGGGTCTGACCGCGTATCGGTCAAGGCGACGACCACCGAGGGAACGGGGCCGGAGGGGGCGGGCGAGGCGATCTCCGCGACCGCCGTGGCCGTCGTAAGGAGACGCGGCGAGGACGACGTGTGAGACCGCCGTGGCCGTCGTAAGGAGACGGGGAAGGACGGCGTGGGAGACCGCCGTGGCCGTCGTAAGGAGACGCGGAAAGGACGACGTGCGAGACGGCACCGGCAACCGGAAACGGCAGGGAGGAGAATTGAAGGCACTCGCGATCAACGGTAGCCCCAGGCCGGACGGCAACACCGCCGCGCTGCTCCAGATGGTGCTCGACGAGCTCGCCGCGCGGGGCGTCGACATCGAGCTCTACCAGCTGGGCGGGCGCAGAACCTCCGGCTGCATAGCCTGCTACAAGTGCTACGAGGAGAAGGACGGACGGTGCGCTATCACAGGAGATCCGTTCAACGAGCTCTTCGGAAAGATGGTCGAAGCGGACGCGGTCATAATGGGGACGCCGACCTACGTCGCCGACGTCTCGCCCGAGCTCAAGGCCTTCATAGACCGCGCGACGCTCGTGTGCAGGGCAAACGGAGGTCCGCTCCGACGTAAGGTCGGCGCGGCGGTGGTGGCCGTGCGTCGGGCGGGTGGCATACACGCGTTCGACTCGATCAACCACTTCTTCACGATAAACGAGATGATCGTCCCCGGCTCGAGCTACTGGAACATAGGTGTAGGCAGGGAGAAGGGCGATGTGGAGGGCGACGAGGAAGGCGTGAGGACGATGCGAAGGCTGGGCGAGAACATGGCCTGGCTGCTCGACAGGGTGGCGGCCTAGCAGTCGTCGTGCGCTTCCCCGGCGCGGAGGCCGTCATCGGGTCTTCGAGCTTTGTGCTCTCGGTCGCGTCGCGCGCATGAGAGCGGCGACACGAAAGGAGACCGCAGAGTGAACCTTGCAGCGGGACATCCCAACGGGACGGCGGCCGGCGTCGGCCGACCCTCCGGCGACGCGGGGCGACCCGTCCGCGTGAGGTTCGCGCCCAGTCCCACCGGGCACCTGCACGTCGGAGGCGCGAGGACCGCGCTCTTCAACTGGCTCTTCGCGAAGCACGAGGGCGGGGCGTTCGTCCTGAGGGTGGAGGACACGGACGTCGCACGTTCGACGGTCGACTCCGAGGCCGCGGTGCTCGAGGACCTCCGGTGGCTGGGCCTCGACTGGGACGAGGGGCCGGACAGGGGTGGGCCATACGGTCCGTACCGGCAGTCAGAGCGTCTCGGCACATACCGGGAGCAGGCCGACCGGCTCCTGTCGTCGGGACTCGCCTACCCCTGCTACTGCGCGGACGAGGAGCTGGAAGAGAAGCGCAGGAGCGCCATGGAGGAGGGCCGTGACCCGCGGTACGACGGAAAGTGCCGCAACCTCAGCGTTGCCGAGCGGGCCGCCTGCGAGGCGGCGGGACTTCAGCCCGTCCTCAGGTTCAGAACCGAAGCGCGCGACGTGGAAGTCAGGGATCTGGTCAGGGGAGAAGTGCGGTTCGCCGCGGCGATGCTGGGAGACTTCGTGATCATGCGGAGCGACGGGCGGCCGACCTACAACTTCGCCGTGGTGGTCGACGACGCCCTCATGCGCATCTCGCACGTCATCCGCGCCGAGGAGCACCTGTCCAACACGATGAGGCAGGTGCTGCTGTACGAGGCGCTGGGGTTCGACGCGCCGCGCTTCGCTCACGTGTCGCTCATCGTGGACCGGGACCGCAGCAAGCTCTCGAAGAGAAGGGGCGCCACGTCGGTCAGCGAGTTCCGGGACGCCGGCTACCTGCCAGGCGCGCTAGTGAACTACCTGGCTCTTCTGGGCTGGTCGCCCCCCGGTGACCGGGAACTCCTGGCGAGAGGCGAGCTGGTGGAGGCCTTCGATCTCGAGCGCGTCTCTCCCGCCGCCGCGGCGTTCGACGAGGACAAGCTCGATTGGGTCAACGCGCACCATATCCGGGAGGAGCCCGCCGCGCTCGTCGCCCGGCTGGCCCGACCCTTCGCCGAGACCGCGGGGCTTCTCGAGGAGGACGAAGCCCGCTTCGAGGCGATGGTAGAACTGGCCAGGCCCCGTGTGAGCAGGCTCTCCGACATCCCGGGCGAGATCGACTTCTTCTTCGACGGGGCGTGGGACTACGAGGAAGAGGCCGCGAACGCGCTTGGCGATAAGACGTCCAGAAGCGTGGTGCTGGCCCTCCTGGAACGTCTGGCCGACGGGGAGGGCGCGCTTGCGGCCGCCGATTTCAAGGGCGCGCTGTCGGGCGTCGGGATGGAGGAGGGCGTCCGTGGCAAGGACCTGTACATCCCGGTGCGCGCCGCACTGACCGGACGGACGCACGGCCCCGGAATCGGCGAGGTAGCGGAACTTCTGGGGCGGGAGCGAGTGGTCCAGCGGCTGTCGCGCGCGCTCGAGATGTGACTGGGGCCGTCGTGGACCGCCTGGAAGGAGGTCCGACGTTGAGAGTGGCCGTCATATACGGCGGCGCCTCCGCCGAGCGGGAAGTCTCTCTCGTAACGGGGCGGGCGGTGGCCGCGGCCCTGAGGGAACGAGGACACGAGGCCTGCCTCGTGGACACCGCGTCGAAGGAACCCGCCGGGAGGGAGAGCGCTTCGGACGCGACTGCCCGGGCGATAATGGGAGAGGACGTTGCGCGCGCCGAAGTCGTCTTCGTCGCCCTTCACGGCGGCGCCGGGGAGAACGGGACCGTGCAGGGACTCTTGGAGCTTGCCGGCAAGAGGTACACGGGCTCCGGCGTGTTCGCGAGCGCGCTCGCGATGGACAAGAGGATGTCGAAGCTCGCGTTCCGTGCGGCGGGCGTGCCCACGCCGGAGTGGCGGATGGTCCTGTCGGACGACGCGGCAGGGAGCGCGGCCGGCTCCGGCTCGCCGGTCTTCCCGGATGACCTCTCGCCGGGGGACGAGAGGCGCGCAGCCCGGGAGCTGGGCGGCTACCCGATCATCGTGAAACCGAACGACCAGGGATCGACCGTCGGCCTAACGCTGGTCGAGGACGAGAAGGCGCTCGCGGGCGCCTTCGAGCTTGCGGCGGATCACTCGAGCCACGTGCTGTTCGAGCGCTACATTCCCGGACGGGAGCTCACGGTGGCCGTCCTCGAGGGGACCCGTCTCCCGCTCGTCGAGGCCGAGCCTTCGACCGGGCTCTACGACTACGAGTGTAAGTACACGAAGGGAATGACCGAGTACACCTGCCCGGCCGACGTCCCAGGCGACATCGCCGAGAAGATGACAGACGCGGGACATCGCGCGTTCGAATCTCTCGGTTGCCATGGCTATGGGAGAGTGGACTTCCGGCTCGCGCCGGACGGGCGGTTCTACTGCCTGGAGGTCAATACGGTTCCGGGTATGACGGACGTCAGTCTGGTCCCCATGGCGGCGGCCGCGGCCGGCGTCTCGTTCGGCGAGCTCTGCGAGCGAATCGCCGAGACGGCGCTCAGCTAGCGCGCTCGCAGCCCGCTACCGAGGGGCGCCCGGGAAGGCCCGTTCCAAGGGCCCTTGCGTGTGGCCCGTCGGCAGGACGTGCGGCCCCGACTGGCACGCCTGATGCATTCTCAGACGCCGACATCGGCGCCTCGCGGCGCCCTCCGGACGGGTCCGCAATCCGCGATACAGGGGCCGGGCCAGAGGGCTGGCTGCCCTGCTAACTCGTTGCGGTTGAGGGACTTGTGCATGTCTTGGCCGGGGCGCGGGGGAAGGGGGGGAGAGGGGGCCCCGAAGAGAGACCGAAACATGTTGACCGGGAGAGCGGCGAGGGGTTAGCTTTCGCGCATGGGCCCCACGGTAGCCGATGCCGCCGGGGGCAAGTTCGTAAGTGCCCGGGAGCACGGGAATTGTTGGCACGGCGCTTGTTTCCTGCACGCGCCGCTGCCTGCCGCTGCATTGGTACTGAGCGCGGGGGGGATCAGCCGATGTCGTACCGACGAGCGTTG
>WJLY01000185.1 GCA_014728245.1 Candidatus Effluviviaceae Genus IV sp. | reverse complement strand
TTTCGAACTCGATCTCGAGCCCCTCGATCCGCACGCCGAAGTAGTCGGTCACCTCCGACACGACGATACCCTCGGCCGTGCGCGGACGAGGCGCGATCATCACCTTCCCCGCGGGCAGCTGCCCCCACCCGCGCCCGTGCGCGACCTCCCAGTCCGAGATCACGCCGTCGTCAACGTAGACTTCCCTGCCCTCGATGCTGAACGTGAGGTCGCTGCCCGAGGGCGACGTAACGCGCGCGTCGGTCGCGCTCTCTAGCGCCCTCTTCATCGACTCACATCTCCGCGCCAGAAGGCCATAGTCGACGTCGAGCGCGGTCCAGCAGGCGTCGTGCAGATCCCGGAAATCGAGGCCCATCACCCGAGCTCTCTCAGGTGTGGGATAGCCGAGGTAAACGAAGCGCTTCCCCGACTCGATCAGCTTTCTGTTGGCGGGCTTCTCGAGGGAACGGCCCGCGATCCCGGCGTAGAGGAACCGACCGCCGCTGGCGACGAGCCTTCTCAGGAACTCGCCGTATTCTCCAGGGTCCTCGGGCAGCACCCCGGAACCGTCGCCCAACGGGTAGTCGAGCGGTTCCTCGACCACGATCAGCGAGGCGATGTCGTGCTTCCACTTGAGGAGCAGGTCTTCGTTCTCTGACGGTCGGTAGGCCACGAGCGGGCGGCCGCCCACACCCTGTATGGCTTTGGTCAGGGGCTCGACGATCTGGCGGTGCACGAATCCGCACTCTATGACCACGACGTCGCCGCTCGCCGTCGCCAGGCAGTCCTCAACGATCCGCCGCGCTATCTCGTTCTGGTCGACCTCCAGTACCCGCTCTCTTCGCCAGGAGAGCACGCTCGAGGCGACGGTCTTCCTGACGTCGCCGTCGAGCTCGCCGTACTCGCCTATGCCCCGCCCGACGTAGAAATTTCGCGCCACCGCGCGGTAGTACTTCTCCACCGCTCCCCTGTTCTCAAGGCGGGCGACGATCTCCACGAGCCCCGCCTTCTCGAGTTCCTTGACGTGGTAGTGGACGCGGCCCCTCGTGGCGCCAAGCCACTCAGCAAGCTGCTTCGCCGTGGCCGGCCTGTCGACAAGCTCCGCCAGGATCTTCACGCGCTCGGGATTGGAAAGCGCCCGAACCTGAGCGTCCTCGTGGACTACCGCGACGTCGCGCCCGGGCGCAGACCTGGGAACACCGTCCGCCATCCGCGGCCCTAGCCGTCCCTCGGTCTTCTTCGTCAGCTCCTCCAGTTCCGAATCCCCCACTCTTGCGCCTCCCCAGGCCGGCCAACTCAGAGCGACCGGTCTAATTTTCCAGCGGGGTCATTTTACCACAGATCTGAGTCCGTCGTCAACGGCGGCTCCGCGATTTCTGGATCTCCGAAGTGGCGCGAACGGCCGCGCTTTCCGGGGTGTTTTCGCTTGACACCCGTCATCGGGCGTCCATAACATGCAGCGAATCGGCCCGCACAGGGCCGCTCGGCAGTCCACATCCATCCTGCACGGAGACAGCATGCTCACAATTGTCGATATCTTAGCCCGCGAGATCCTTGACTCCCGCGGGAACCCGACCGTTGAGGTAGACGTACTACTAGACTCCGGCGTTCTGGGCCGCGCGGCCGTTCCGTCGGGAGCGTCGACGGGCACCTACGAGGCCGTCGAACTGAGGGACGGCGACGAGTCGCGGTACGGGGGAAAGGGCGTCCGGAAGGCGGTCTCGAACGTCAACGAGATCATAGCTCCCGAGATCATCGGATTCGAGGTGGACGCGCAGGCCGCGATCGACGAGTTCCTCATCGCGCTCGACGGCACCGACAACAAGGAGAATCTTGGCGCCAACGCCATCCTCGGCGTCTCGCTCGCCTGCTCGCACGCAGCGGCGACCGCCCTCGACATACCGCTCTACCGACACATCGGCGGGATGTCCGCGAGGCTCCTCCCCGTTCCCCTCATGAACGTCCTGAACGGCGGAAAGCACGCGGACAACAACGTCGACATCCAGGAGTTCATGATCGTCCCGGCCGGCGCCGAGTACTTCGCCGAGTCGATCAGGATGGGAGCCGAGGTCTTCCACTCGCTCAAGAAGGTCCTCTCCGCCAGAGACCTCTCGACGTCGGTCGGCGACGAGGGCGGGTTCGCACCCGACCTCGACTCGAACGAGGAGGCGATCGGGGCGATCGTCGAGGCGATCGACAAGGCCGGCTACGTCCCCGGCAAGGACGTCTACATCGCTCTCGACGCGGCCGCGACCGAGTTCCACAAGGACGGCAAGTACGTCTTCGAAGCGGAGGGTAAGTCGCGGAGCGCGGACGACATGGTCGACTACTACGAGGAGCTGGTCGACAGGTACCCCATAGTCTCGATCGAGGACGGACACGCCGAGGACGACTGGGGCGGCTGGGAGCAGATGACCGAGCGCCTGGGCGGGCGCATCCAGATCGTCGGCGACGACCTCTTCGTGACCAACCCGGAGCGGCTCGCGCGAGGAATCGAGAGCGCGGCGGCCAACGCGATCCTCGTCAAGCTGAATCAGATCGGCACGCTGACCGAGACGCTCGAGACCGTCGGGATGGCTCACATGAGCGGGTTCTCGTCGGTGATATCGCACCGCTCGGGGGAGACCGAGGACACGACGATAGCGCACGTGGCCGTAGCGACGGGCGCGGGCCAGATCAAGACCGGCTCCGCCTCGCGCACCGACCGCGTCTGCAAGTACAACGAGCTTCTGCGCATCGAAGAGGAGCTGGGAGAGATCGGCCTCTTCGGCGGGACCGCGGAGTTCGGACTCGAGGACGTCGGGGACGAGCTCGTGCACTGAGCGGCTCGGGACTCTCCGTCTGCAAGCGCTCGCGCGTGGCCGGCCGGACCGGAAGAAGGGTGCGTAACGACCGCGGGACTCTGCTCGAACCCGCGGTGATGGAGCCAGCGGAATGCCCAACCCATCGGGAGTCAACAGAAGGAAGCGGCACCAGAAGAAGAGGGAGCCGCGCTTTCTGCGCAAGGCGTTCAAGGAGTACGGCCGCGGCGCCTCGACCGGCGTGCTGCGCGTGCTCGCCTGGACGATCGGGCTCTGGTTCGCCTACGTCGTGCTCTTCGGCGACACGGGCGTCGTCTCGATCATCTCCATGGAGAGGATGAAGAGCGACCTCGCCGCGGAGATCGCGGAGCTCGAGGCCGTGAGAGACGAGACCGAGGAGCTTCGCGACGACCTGGAGAACGATCCCTGGACGCTCGAGAAGGTCGCCCGCGAGGAATACGGGATGATCAAGGACGGCGAGACCTGCTACAGGGTTGAACCGGGCCTCTCCGACGACGGGGAACAGCATCTTGGACCCTGAAGCGCTTCTGGCTCGTGACGCGGCCAGACTGGCCACCGAAGTCGCCTTCCTCAGGGCGGCGCTCTTCGTCTACGGCATCGCGGTCGTCGTCTACATACTCCACTTCATAGCTCCGCGAGTGAGGGCCTTCCGAGCCGGCTCAACCGGAGCGCTCTTCGTCGCGGCCGCGCTCCAGACGGTCGTCATCGCGCTCCGCTGGGTCTCCAAGGGCGCTCCCCCGTTCCAGAGCCTGTACGAGAGCCTGTCGTTCTTCGCGTGGACCGCGGCGGTGGCGTACCTCGTCATCGAGTGGCGCAGAAGCGTGCGCATCCCGGGGTTCTTCGTCTCTCTCATCGCGGGCGGCGCCTGCCTCTACGCGCTCCTGGGCCAGAGCCCGGAGATCAAGCCGCTTTTCCCCGCGCTGCAGAGCGCGTGGTTCTTCTGGCACGTCGCCATCGCGTTCGGCTCGTACGCGGTGTTCGTGGTCGCGTTCAGCGTTGAGCTCTCGTACCTCATCCAGGTGCTCCTCTGGAAGCTCGAGAGGCGCGAGTTCCCGGCGCCCGTGTGGTGGCTCCTGCGGATCGTCGTGGTTCCCTTCTTCCGCGTCGGCGCAGACTACGGGCTGACCGAGGACAACATATCGCGGTTTCACCGTTCCGTGCACCAGCTCGTGCTCTTCGGGTTCCCCATGCTGACCTTCGGCATCATGTCCGGAGCGGCCTGGGCGAACGAGGCGTGGGGCGTCTACTGGCAGTGGGACCCCAAGGAGACCTGGTCGCTCATCACGTGGTTCGCGTTCGCGCTCTACCTGCACACGCGCGTGAGACCGACGTGGCGCGGGGCGCCGTCCACGCTCATCGTGATTCTGGCGTTCCTGTGCATGGTGACGACGTTCATCGGTGTCTCGTGGCTCGCGAAGCTCTTCGGCGTCCCGAGCCTGCACCTGTACGGGTAGTAGTGTCGGCGGGCCCGGCGCGCAGCGGGTGGCCGCTTCGCCGGACGGCCCCGGGGACCCTCGGAGGCTAGGGTCAATCCGGCTCGCGGCACCCGAAGAAGCTCCGGCGTGACGCAACGCAGACTGACTGGTCCTGTTGAGAGGTACTGTGAAGAAGCTCCTCCTCGAGTTCGCCCGCATCAGGCTCACCGCGTGGATCCTGCTCGCGATGTTCATCGCGATGATCGTGGGGTCGATCTTCCCGCAGGGCTACGACCCGGAGATGTACGTCTCCTCCTGGGGCGAGGAGCAGTACCAGTCTATAGCGCGTTGGGGCGTACTGAACCTCTTCCGCTCTCCCCTCTTCTACGTCCTCGGCGCTCTCCTCTTCGTGAACCTCGTGGCCTGCAGCGTCGTGCGCTGGTCCGGAAGGAAGAGAGCGGCTCTGGGTACGACGAGGGCGCCGGAGCACGCCCGCGAGGTTGAGTTCCCGGAAGGAGCCGGCTCCGCGGAGGACCACGCCGTCCGCGTACTGGAGTCGAGAGGCTACCGCGTGCTCTCGAGGGAGGGCGGCGCCGTCGCGGCCCGGAAGGGTCCGTGGCCGGAGGGCGTGAGCCTCTTCTACCACCTGGCTCTGGCCCTCATGGTGCTCGGGTTCGTCATCTCTGCGCTCTACGCGTTCGAGGGAGACGTGACGCTCTTCCCGGGCGAGCCTGTGGAGGTGCCGACCGTGAGCAACGACGTGCCGGCGGCCGCGCTCTTCGGTTCGCGGGGCGACACGACGCGGCACGTGACCCTGACCCTCGACGAGTTCGTCACGCACTGGGAGCTCTACGAGGAGAAGTACTACCCGCGCGACTGGATCAGCCGCGTGCGCGTTACCTCGTCGATACCAACCGGGACGACCACGGTCAGGCACGAGATAGAGGTCAACAGGCCCTTGAGGGTCGAGGGACTCACGTTCTACCAGATGGCGTACGAGCAGTCGTTCGACGTCGTCGTGCTTGAGGACGGGCAGGAGGTCGAACGCGTGGAGGCGCAGGCGTACGCGCCGTTCACGCTGGAGTCGGTCGGCGGGACGTTCTATCCGGGCACGCTGCGTGTCGGGACGCTCTACGAGAAGTACCGCGAGACGCGCCCGGTCGTGCCGCACACGCCGCTCAAGTGGGA
>WJLY01000184.1 GCA_014728245.1 Candidatus Effluviviaceae Genus IV sp. | reverse complement strand
TCAGCGGCACCGTCATCGAGCGGAGCGTGGAGCCGGGCCAGACCGTGGCGGCCAGTCTCTCCGCTCCGACGCTCTTCATCATAGCGGAGGACCTCTCGGACATGGAGATCCACGTCTTGGTCGACGAAAGCGACATCGGAAGGGTCAAGGTAGGGCAGGAAGTCCGGTTCACCGTCGACGCCTACTACGGCGAGGAGTTCTGGGGCGAGGTTCGCCAGATCAGATTGCAGCCGCAGACGGTTTCGAACGTCGTCAACTACACGGTGGTCGTCGACGCGCCCAACGAGGAGGGACTTCTCCTGCCGGGCATGACGGCGACCGCCGACTTCATCCTCCAGTATCGCGAGGACGTGTTGCTCGTGCCGAACTCGGCCCTGCGGTTCACGCCTACGATGGAGATGTACGGGGAGCTGAAGGAGAAGATGGCCGACAGGCGACCTCCGGCCGGCGCGCGGGAAGGGGGCGGACGATCTCAGGACCGCGCGCGGGACGGGGCCGGGCCGTCGGTGGATGATGCCCAGGCCGGCACCGGGAAGCCTTCGGGTGACGCGGATGACGGCTCCGGAGAGCCCGCTGGACGGGCGGGCGCGCCCGGCGGCGAGACCTCCGGCTCTTACGGAGCTCCCGGACACGGCACCGACTCGGGGGCCGGGGAGCCCGCCGCGAGAGAGGTGGGAGCGGGCACGGGTATGAACCCCATGTCGCGCATGATGGCCGCGATGGGCATCGACAAGGAGAAGGGAGCCGTTCTCTGGTACCTCGACGACGAGGACGACCTCGCCGTCACCGCGATAGAGAAGGGCGCCACGGACGGCATCGAGACAGAGATCGCACGCGGGCCGGACGTGCATGAAGGCATGCAGATCATCACGGCGGTCGTCGAGTCGGAGGAGGGCGCGGGCGGCAGCCGCAACCCGCTCTCGGGCAGGTTCGGGAGGCGCGGGCGATGATGGAACGCGTGATCGAGACGCGCAAGGTCACGAAGCACTATCTCATGGGCGATCTCTGCGTGAAGGCCCTGCGCGGCGTCGACCTCACGGTGAACCGCGGCGAGTTCGTGGCCATCATGGGCGCGTCGGGCTCAGGCAAGTCGACGCTCCTGAACGTCATCGGGTGCCTCGACCGGCCGACCTCCGGGCAGTATCTGCTCGACGGCGTCGACACGAGCGGGTTCTCCCGCGACCAGTACGCGGAGGTCAGGAACCAGCGCATCGGTTTCGTCTTCCAGACGTTCAACCTCCTCCCCAGGACGACGGCGCTCGACAACGTCGAGCTTCCGCTCTTCTACGACCGTACTGGCAAGTTCAACGATCCCAGGGCCGCGGCGGTCGAGTCGCTCGAGCGCGTCGGACTCGGCGACCGGATGCACCACGACCCCAGCGAGCTCTCCGGCGGTCAGCGGCAGCGCGTCGCGATGGCCCGGGCGCTCGTCAACAATCCGTCCATCATTCTGGCCGACGAGCCGACCGGGAATCTCGACAGCCGTACGTCGGTAGACGTCCTCTCTGTCTTCCAGGAGCTCAACGAGCAGGGCATCACCGTGCTGCTGGTGACGCACGAGACCGATATCGCGCAGTACGCGAAGCGGATCGTGGTCATGCGGGACGGCCTCATTGTGAGCGACCGGCAGGTGTGGGACCGAAGAAGCGCGGCGCAGGACCTCGAGGCGATGCCCTCTCACGACGAGATGGTCGAGCTGGTGGCGGAAGGGGAGTAGAGGATGCTCTGGCCGAAGAGGCTTCTCAGGGTCGCCCTCAAGGGCCTCATCAAGAACCGGATGCGGAGCCTTCTCACTACGCTCGGCGTCATCATCGGCGTGGCGTCGGTGATCGTGATGGTCGGCATCGGCGCGGGCGCCCAGGCGGACATCGAGACGCAGATCAGCTCTCTGGGCACCAACATGCTGATGGCCTTCCCCGGAGCCAGCCGCCACGGCGGGGTCAGCAGGGGCGCCGGGTCCTACAACAAGATGACGCTCGACGACGCCGAGGCTATCCGTGAGAGGGCCGAATACATAAGCGCCGTCTCCGGCGTGGTCAGATCCGGCGCTCAGGTCATCGGCGGCACCGGCGACTGGAGCACCGGCGTCATGGGGGTTTCGCCGGAGTACCTTGAGATTCGGGCCTGGGGTCTCGAGGAGGGGAAGTTCTTCGATGAGCGAGACATACGGTCGCGCGCGAAGGTCGCCGTCGTGGGCGCCACCATCGTCGATGAACTCTTTCCCAACGAGGATCCCATCGGCCAGAAGATACGGATCAACAAGACCCCCTTCCGGATTGTCGGCGTCCTGGAGGAGAAGGGCGCGTCGGGATTCGGACGCGACGAGGACGATACCATCCTCGTTCCTGTCACGACCGGCCTCTACAGGCTGTCGGGCGGCAAGTATATCAATATGATCTTCGTGAGCGCCCGCTCTCTCGAGGACAGCGAGGCGGCCGAGGAGGAGCTCCGCGAGATCCTGCGTCAGGAGCACCGGCTGAATCCGGGAGAGGAGGACGATTTCCGGATCCACAGCCAGGCGGAGTTCATCGAGATGGCGACCGAGACGCAGGAGGTGATGACACTGCTCCTAGGCGCCGTGGCGGCCGTGTCGCTGATCGTCGGCGGCATCGGGATCATGAACATCATGCTGGTCTCGGTCACCGAGAGGACGCGCGAGATCGGCATCCGTCTCGCGGTCGGAGCTCGTTCGAGCGACATTCTCGTCCAGTTCCTGACCGAGTCGGTCGTCCTGAGTCTTCTCGGAGGGACGATAGGCGTCCTGCTCGCCTACATCCTGACCACGGTCCTGAACGACGCGGTCGGCATGACGACGATCATCCAGCCCGGCGTCGTCGCGATAGCGTTCGGCTTCGCCGCCGCCATCGGCGTCTTTTTCGGCTACTACCCCGCGCGCAAGGCGGCGATGCTGAACCCGATCGACGCCCTCCGGTATGAGTAGACCGCGGGCGACGCCGAGTTCGAGCGTCCCTGCCGGCCGACCATAGACGTCCAGGCGTTTTTCGAAGGACGGACGGCCGCGCCCCCGGGGCGCGGCTTTCCTCTTGAGGGCGGCGATCGCCCCTCATATACTGCCGTCGTTCGCAGGTGGACTCCAACCCGGAGGAGGCCATGCTCGAGCGACTCTTCAAGCTCAGGGAGAACGGCACGACCGTCCGCGCCGAGATCGTCGGCGGCGCCACCACGTTCATGACGATGGCGTACATCATCATCGTCAACCCGCAGCTTCTCTCCGTCCCCTCGGGCGCGGGGATGGACTTCGAGGCGGTGATGGTGGCGACCTGCTTGAGCTCGGCGTTCGCGACCCTGCTCATGGCCTTTCTCGCCAACTACCCGATCGCGCTGGCGCCGGGCATGGGCCTGAACGCCTACTTCAGCTTTCTCATCTGCGGCAAGATGGGCGTCCCCTGGCAGGTCGCGCTCGGCATCGTCTTCATCTCCGGCGTCGTCTTCACGATACTGACCGTCGCGCGCGTGCGGGAGATGATCGTCACCGCCGTCCCACAGCCGATCAAGCTGGCGACGGCGGCCGGCATCGGGCTCTTCATCGCGTTCATCGGACTCAAGGACGCCGGGCTGGTCGAGGCCGACCCCGCGACCCTCGTGACCCTGGGCGACCTCCATCGTCCGCCCACGCTCCTCGCGCTCTTCGGGCTGGTCGTGATCTCGGGGCTCATGGCAGTCCGCGTGCGCGGCGCCATCTTCTGGGGCATCCTCGCGACAGGTCTCGTGGGAGTCGCGACCGGGATGGTCAGGTTCGAGGGTTTCTTCGCGACTCCGTCGATACGTCCGACTTTCATGCAGATGCGGCCGCTCGCCGCCTTCAGGCTCGAGTACCTGACGCCTATCCTCGTGCTGCTCTTCTTCGACATGTTCGACACCGTGGGAACGCTGATCGGGGTCAGCGAGCGCGCCGGGTTCATGAAGGACGGCAAACTGCCACGGGCCAACCGCGCTCTGGCGTCCGATTCGGTCGGCACGATGGCCGGCGCCGCGCTGGGCACGTCGACCGTGACGAGCTACATAGAGAGCGCCGCCGGCGTGTCGGCGGGCGCGCGCACGGGTCTTTCGAACCTCGTCACGGCCGGGCTCTTTCTTGTCGCGCTCTTCTTCCTGCCGATCGTCCAGGTCTTCGGGTCGGGGTTCGAGTCGGGCGAGGGCGCCGTCCTCTACCCGATCACCGCCCCCGCTCTGATCGTCGTCGGAGCGCTCATGGTCCAGTGCGTCAGCAGGATCAACTGGAAGGAGTACTCTGACGCGATTCCGGCGTTTCTCACGCTGATCGTCATGCCGCTCACCTTCAGCATCGCTCACGGACTCGCCATCGGCTTCATAAGCTATCCGGTGCTCAAGGCCGTCTCCGGAAAGGCCCGAGAAGTCCACTGGCTGGTTTATCTCCTTGCCGGGCTCTTCGTGCTGCGGTACATATTTATCTAGGGATGGGGAGCATCCTGCGACCCGGAACGCGGGAGGCCCGCGGCCGAAGAGGGCCGGGGGCGCCTTTTTCCGGGCGATTGTGTCTGAGCGTCCTGGCGTGGCCGTACGTCCGCGATCGCCTCGCCGTCGTCACTGGTGATCCCGGATCCCGCCGCGGCGACTGGGAGCGTGAGCTTGAGCGATCGGTACGTGCAGATGCAGACCACCATCGGCGCCCGCGAACGTGCTGAGAGCCTGGTCGTGGAGGTCGTGGAGCGAAGGCTTGCGGCCTGCGGGCAGATCGTGGGCCCCATCGAGAGCACCTACTGGTGGAACGGGAGAATCGAGACCGAGCGGGAGTGGATGTGCGTCTTCAAAACGACCGAGCGCCGGGCGGAGGCGCTCGAGGCCTTTCTGCTCGACGCGCACCCCTACGAGGTGCCGGAGGTGGTGGGCTTCAGGCTCGATTTCATATCACACGACTACGGCGATTGGATAGACGATGAAACAGACGAGTAGGGCTGGGCTCGCGATGTCCGTGCCGGCGATGGCCGTCGTCGCGGTTCTGGTTCTCGCGTCGATTGCGGGGGCCCAACAGGCGTCGACGAAGTGGCGGTCGAGCCGCTATGGACGCACGGGCGCGGAGCTGTGGGGAGAGTTCCCGCTTGTGACCGTGCCGGTGGGGGACGGCTACGAGGACGACTACGACGTGCGAAGCGGACTCGGGTTCGGCTTCGGGATCATGTTCGGCTTCTCCGACAAGCTCGGCCTGGAAGGCCGGATGGTCCAGACCGAGCACAAGTCCGGCGACGGCAGAATGTGGGACATGGATCAGTACTACGCCGGATTCAGATACATGTTCCGGTACGAGGAGCAGGTCCAGCCTTACGTGGCCCTGGGCGGAGCCCGGTTGGCGCTCGAGTGGACGGCGGAAGAGGGCGGCGTCACCGACTTCGAGCGCATATGGGGATACGGGGCCTACGCGTCCGTCGGGACCGACTACGTGATGTCCCGCACCTGGGTCGCGGGACTGCGCGTGAACTACACGTGGATGAAATACTCGCGCGAGAACATCGGGACCGAGGAGAACGACATCGAGAAGTCACTGGACGGTAGCTCCCTCGGTTTCTCGCTGTCGCTGCACTACAGGATCCCGCTCGCCTGGTAGACATCCCGACAAAGTCCGAACTGCCGACCGGAGCCGACGGGAACGTACCCGCGCGGCACGAATCATTCGGAGGAGGAACGCGATGCTCGAAGCCAAGGCCAGGTGGATTAACGGATACCTGTTCGACGCGGAGGATTCCAGCGGGCGCAAGATGCAGATGGACGCCAGCGTCGAGGCGGGGGGCGCGGGAGACGGCTTCCGGCCCGCCGAGCTGCCGATCATGGGACTGGCCGGCTGCACGGGCATGGACACGATAGAGATCCTCCAGAAGATGCGTCAGGAGGTCACCGGCTTCTCGGTCGAGGTCAAGACACGGAAGAAGAAGGGCTATCCCGCGGGCTACGACGGGATCCACATCCGGTATGAGATCCGCGGCAAGGACCTCGATGCCGAGAAGGTCGAGCGCGCCGTTCGACTGTCCGAGGAGAAGTACTGCACGGTGGGGCAGGCGCTGTCGAAGGCGACGCAGATAACGCACGATATAGAGATCATCGAAGAGTGAGCGGCTCACACGGCGAACACGGAGAATGCGATGAAGGACAGAATCGAGAAGCTGATAAAGAAGCACTCGACCGAGTGCGACTACCTGGAGGTGCACGTTGAGGAGACCGACGAGTCGCGCGTGACCTTCAGCGGGGATCGACTTGACGACCTCGGCAAGAGGACCGACTTCGGCGGCAACGTCAGGGCGCTGCACAAAGGGGGCTGGGGTTTCGCCTCCTTCAACAGCCTGGACAGAATGGACGAGTTCGCGGGCTACGCGGTTGAGCAGGCCAGGCTGGTGGGCGACGGCAGGAGCGAGCTGGCCTCCGTCGATACGGCGCGGGACGACGTGTCGCTCGCGCTCGAGCGCGATCCTCGGGAGGTACCGCTCTCCGAAAAGGTCGAGAAGATGCGCGCCTACAACGAGATGGCGCTCGGGAGCCACGACCTCGTCGTGAACACGAGCACCGTCTACTTCGACCGCATGAGGGCCCTGTGGTTCGCCAACAGCGAGGGCGCGCTGGTCCGCCAGGAGAAAATGGACCTGGGCGGCGCCGTCAGGCCGATCGCGTCGCGCGGCGGCGACACCCAGATGTACAGCGCGTCCTTCGGTTCGAGCAACGACTACGGCGCGGTCGACGGCCTCGAGGGCGAGGTCGCCGAGGCGGCGAAGATCGCCGTGCAGAAGCTGGATGCTCCCAAGGTCAAGGGCGGGACCTACTCGGTCATCCTCGACCCCAAGCTGGCCGGAGTCTTCATCCACGAGGCGTTCGGCCACCTGTCCGAGGGAGACAACGTCTACGAGGACAGGAAGCTCAGGGATATCATGACCTTCGGCCGCGAGTTCGGCCGGCCGTTTCTGAACGTCTACGACACGGGCCTCGACGCGGGCGTCAGGGGGTATCTCGTCTATGACGACGAGGGAGTGAAGACGGAGAAGACGTACCTCATAAGAGAAGGGAAGCTCGTCGGGAGGCTCCACTCGAGAGAGACGGCAGGCAAGATGGGGGAGCGCCCGACCGGAAACGCCAGGTGCCTCGACTACCGCTACCCGCCGGTTCCCAGAATGAGGAACACTGTCATCGAGTCCGGCGAGGTTCGGTTCGAGGACATGATCGCGGACATCGAACTCGGCGTCTATTGCATCTCGGCGCAGGGCGGGCAGACCAACGGCGAGATGTTCACGTTCTCCTCCGCCAACGCCTACATGATCCGCGACGGCAAGGTCGAGGAGATGGTCAGGGACGCGACGTTGACCGGCAACGTGTTCGAGACTCTGAAGAACATCGACGCGGTCGGAAACGACCTCGAGATGGCGGATGGGCCCGGAGGTTGCGGAAAGGCGGGCCAGTTCCCGCTGCCGGTGACGCACGGGAGTCCGCACATCAGGATCCGGAACGTAGTCATCGGAGGTGAGTAACGTGAAATCGATCATCGAAAGGGCCCAGTCCGGAGGAGCGTCCAGAAGCGAGGTATACGAGCTTCAGAGCATGAGCACGGAGGTCTCCTATGAGGCCAACAAGCTCAAGGGGGTGTCGCGGACCGAGGAGCGGGGCGTCGCGCTGAGGGTTGTGAAGGACGGGCGGCTGGGTTTCTCGACGAGCACGAAGCTAGACGACCCGAAAGCGATCGCGGAGGCGGCCCTGGCGACGGCGGAGTTCGGGGAGCGGACGACTTTCGAGTTCGCGGGCAAGGCCCGGATGCCGGACGTGCCGACATCGGACGAGAAGCTGGCGGGGCTCGGGCTGGACGACATGGTCGAGAGGCCCCGGAACGCAATCGCTCGACTGCTCGACTACGACGAGGAAGTGCTCTGCGACTCCGACACGGAGCGTAAGACGCAGACCATCTCGGTCGTAACGTCCGACGGACTGGAGTCGTCGTACGAGAGGACGCTCTACAGATTCTCGGTAGGCGCCCGTCTGATAGAGGGCACTAGCATACTCGACTGCAACGCCTACTACGGCGGATCGTCGCTCGACTCCGACGGGAGCAAACTCGTCGCCAGGGTCATTGAGGACCTGAAGAACGGCCGCAAGAACGCGCCCGTTAAGGGCGGTCCGACAACCGTCCTCCTGACGCCGAACGCGGTAGCCGACGTCTTCATGACGTTGCACTACGGGGTCAGCGGGTCGATCGTCGAAAGAGGGATCTCTCCACTGGCGGGCAAGCTGGGAGAGGCCGTGTTCGACGAGCGGATCAGCATCTACGACGACGGGCTGGCGCGCGGAGGGTACGCGACCGCTCCGTTCGACGATGAGGGAGTCCCGATGCAGAAGACGCCCGTGGTCGAGAAAGGCGTCCTCAAGCACTACCTGACCGATCTGAGAACCGCGGCGAAGCTGGAACAACCCCTGACGGGCAACGGCGCGCGCACGAAAAGGCTCGTCATGACGAAGGACCTGGGCAAGGTGCCCTCCCCGGACATCACGAACTGGGAGATGACCGGCGGAGACACGTCCAGGGACGATCTAGTGAGCGACATGTCCGAGGGGATCATCGTCGATCGCATCATGGGTATTCTCATGAGCAATCTTCTCGCCGGCGACTTCTCCGGGAACGTGGCGCTGGGTTTCAAGGTCCAGAACGGCAAGATCCGGGGCAGGGTCAAGGACACGATGATCGCGGGCAACATCTACAAGCTGCTTCGCGACAAGGTCGTCGCGGTCTCGAGCGACGTGGAGCGCGTCGGGCTTCTCGGGTTCGTGGGCAGCCACCGGTATCCCTACCTGTTGCTGAGCGACGTGTCGGTGTCCGCATAGGGCGCCCTGGGCGGCCGCCAGCGAAACGCCGGCATCTGCGCGCCGTTCGCTGCGACCGGTGTCGTGTCTGCACCCGCGCTACCTTCACGGCTTTTCCGGAGTCACTCTGACGGAGGCGGGACATGAACAGGACCATGAAGTCGCTCGCGCTTCTCCTTGTGGTGTTTGCGCTCGCGAGCGTCGCGGAGGCGAAGAGCTACTACGTTCACGACGTGGACATCGACGTGAACGTCAGACCGGACGGCGGTTTCGAGTTCCGCGAGGTCCGGACGTTCGATTTCGACGGGGACTTCACGTTCGCCTACTACCAGGTCGAGAAGGTCCGGACGGCGGGCGGCTCGAGAGTCGAGATCACCGACTTCGCCGTCGGAGAGGAGGGGCGGCCCTTCGACATGAGGCCGGCGCACGAGATCGACCGGGACCGGACGCCGGGCACGTACTGGGTCGACTACGATCACGAGGGTCGCTTCGTCTACGCCAAGTGGTTCTACCGCGCGGAAGACGAGCGGCGCGGTTTCGACATCTCCTACTACGTCCACGACGCGGTGGTCGTGTACGACGACTTCGCGCAGCTCTATTGGAAGTTCGTTGGCGAGCAGTGGGACGTGCCCACGCGACGGGTGACCGGCACGATCCACCTGCCCCCGGGCGCGGACAAGGACAACGTGAGGGCGTGGCTCCACGCGAACCTCACGAGCGAGGTCCGGATCGAGGACGGCCGAACGGTGACCTTCGAAGTGGACAACCTCCAGCCCGGCCGATTCGTCGAGCTCCGGATCCTGTTCCCGCCCGAGCTCGTGCCCGCGGCGACCGAACGCGCTTCCGGGGAGATCTGGGACCGGGCGTACTCCGAGGAGAAGAAGTGGGTGGAGGAGGCGAACGCCAGGCGTGCGGCCGCGCAGCGGTCCCTCGAGGCCAGGAGGGCCACGAGGCGCACGGCGGGGTGGGTAGCCCTCGCGCTTGCGCTGGGAGCGGTCCTCACGTGGTGGGTCCTCTTCTACCGGTTCGGCAGAGAGCACAGGGTTAGCTTCGCCGGCGACTATTATCGCGAGCTGCCGTCGGAGCGGCCACCGGCCGTCGTAGGCTATCTCTACAATTCCGGCGCCGTCACCGCGTCGGACATGGTCGCGACGATAATGGACCTCGCCAGAAGAGGGTACCTCCGGATCCGCGAGGAGAAGCACGAGGACCGTAGCTTCCTGGAGAAGATGGGCGGGCTGCCGGAATACGACTACGTCATTGACCTTGTGAACACCGACTTCTCGGATCTCCGCCGACACGAGAGCGATCTTCTGCACTTCCTTTTTTCGTCTCAAAGCGCCCGGGGCGACAGCCTCTCGCTCTTCGAGTTCAAAAAGGAGGCGCAGAAGCGCTCCCGCAGGTTCCACTCGTGGTTCACGAAATGGAAGAAGAAGGTCGTCAAGGAGGCCGAGCGCGAGAACATCCTCGAGAAGAGAAGCTCCAGGATGACGATCGTCTGCGCCGTAGTCGGCGGAGTCGTGGCCGGACTCGGTCTTCTGATCGTCATCTCAACGCAGGCGCTCCTGGGTCTCGTTCCGCTTCTCATCGGCGTGCTCGTCATAGCTCTGGCGCAGCTCATCAAGCGCAGGAGCCCGGAGGCGGGCGAGGAGTTCAGGAAGTGGAGGGCCCTCCGCAAGTACCTCCTGCACTTCTCCAACCTGGAAGAGGCGCCGCCGATGTCGATCACCCTCTGGGAGCACTTCCTGGTCTACGCCGTGACCCTCGGCGTAGCGCGACAGGTGATCAAACAGCTCGAGCCGATGATACCGAAGCTCGAGGCGGCCGCCGGCAGGAGC
>WJLY01000183.1 GCA_014728245.1 Candidatus Effluviviaceae Genus IV sp. | reverse complement strand
CGCGAGCCCCGCCACCGCGGGGCTCGCGTCCACTCCGGCTATGTCGAGACCGCGCCTGAGTCGGCGACCGACGTGCCCCCCTCCGCTCGTCGGATGGAGAAGAGCGCGCGGCTCAGTCCGGCCGGCGCCTACTCCGGCAACCTCTCGCCGATCTCCGCGCCCAGCTCCCGGCACGATCTCAGCGCCTCGTCGTCCGGCACGTACTGCGAGACCACCATGTCATCTACGCCGCGAACCAGCTCAACGCCCATGTCATCCAGGATCGCGTGCGCGTGCTTGGCGCCCTCGCCGCTCCAACCATACGAGCCGAAGGCGGCACCGATGAGGTTCTTCGGCTTGAGTCCCCTGAGGTAGGTCAGCGTGTCGCCGAGCGTAGGGAACATCTGGTTGTTGATGGTCGGCGTTCCGACCACGAGCGCGCCCGCGTCCAGGATCTCGGTCGCCACGTCGCTGCGCGTGCTCGCCCTCAAGGGCAGGACCTTCGCGGTCCGGCCGGAGGACTCGACGCCGTCGGCGACGGCGCGCGCCATCTTCGCCGTGCTCCCCCACATCGTGTCGTACGCGATCACGACCTTGCCCGTCGGCTTCTGCTCCGCCCACCGGGCGTAGTCGGACACGATACGCTCGGTCTCGTCCCGCCACACCGGGCCGTGGTCGGGACAGACAAACCGAGGCGCGATGCCCAGATCCTCAACCTTCGAGAGGACCTTCTTCACCACCGGCGAGAAAGGAAGGAGAATGTTGGCGTAGTACTTGGCCGCCTCCCGGTCGACGACGCAGTCCGATAGCTCGTCTACGAACCGCTCGGTCGACGCCAGGTGCATCCCGAAGCCGTCCTGGGAAAAGAGGAGATCCTCGTCGGCCAGATACGTGAACATGCTGTCCGGCCAGTGAAGCATGCGCGTCTCGTAGAAGCTCGCCGTGACGCCGCCGAGATCGAGCGACTCGCCGTCCTTGACGGCCTCGATACCGTCGAGACCGAAGTGCTCGCCAAGCGCCTTGACCCCCATCGATGACGCTACGACCTTCGAAGGCCGCACTGACTCGATGACGGCCGGCAGAGAGCCGCTGTGGTCCATCTCGGAGTGGTTGGAGATGATCGTGTCTATCTCACCCGGGTCGACCACAGAACGCACGCGCGACATCAGCTGGTCGAGGAAGCCCGCCTTCACCGTATCGATGAGGGTCACCTTGTCGGCCTTCACAAGGTACGCGTTGTAGGTCGTGCCCCGGCCGGTCGAATAGCCGTGGAAGTCTCGAATCGCCCAGTCGATCGCGCCGACCCAGTACACCCTGTCCGTTATCCGAATAGCCTCGAAAGGCTCTGGCATCCCGATCACTCCTCCTCGGCCGCGGGCGGAGTGAACACCCTTGCGGCCAGCTCGCGGTCCATCATGTAGAGCCCGTGGCCCTTGCTGCCGACCAGCTTCACCCTCTGGAGCAGCTTGCCGGCCGTGTCCTCTTCCTCGACCTGCTCGGCCACGAACCACTGGAGCATGTTCTCAGTCGCGTAGTCGGACTCCTTCCGAGCGAGGGAGACCAGGTCGTTGATGAGCGCCGTCACCTTCTGCTCGTGCTCCAGCGTGTCCTCGAACGCCGCCTCGGGCGATTTCCAGTCGGTCTTGGGCGCCTCGATCTGCGTCATGCGGACGCGCCCGCCGCGCTCATAGACGTAGTCGTAGAGGCGCATCGCGTGACTCACCTCTTCCTGCGCCTGCACCTTGAACCAGTTCCCGAAGCCGTCCAGCCCCTCGTCTTCAACCCACGTGGCCATCGAGAGGTAGAGATACGCGGAGTAGAGCTCCGCGTTGATCTGCTCGTTCAGGGCCTTCTCCATCTTCTTGCCGAGCATGCGTCCGTCCTTTCCGTGTTGGTCCCGCCGCCTGCTTCGGCGGCGGTCATCTTCCCCGCCGTCAGAAGCTCTATCCCGCTCATCCGCAGCTGCTCAGGCGAGCCCCGTCACCGCGCCCGAGAGCACCGACTCGAGCGTCACGTCGTCTCTGATCCCCAGCCTGGTCAGCGCGAAATCGTACTTCACCGGATCGTCCGGCGCAAACTCGTGGAACGCCCGCGTGATCTCGAGCGCCGTCCTCAAGTCCGCCTGGGCCCGCGCCGTGAACCCCAGCGCCCGGGAGATTCTGTGCATGTGCGTATCGAGCGGCACCACCAGCTTCGAGGCCGGCACGTCGGCCCATCCCCCCGGATCGACCTCGTCCTGTCGCACCATCCATCTGAGAAACAGGTGAAGCCGCTTGCAGGCGCTCCCCTTTTCCGGGGCCGGCAGAACGCTCGAGTTGCCGCACCACATGTCGCCCCGCAGCGTCCCGGCGAAACGCTCGAGCGCGGGAACCACCGTCTCATCACGAGGGCCGATCAGGTCGGCGAACCCCGCCCCCAGCGAGCCGTGCGACCGCTGGACCGCGCCCACGGATGCGAGAAGGCGGGCAAGCTCGTCTCCGGTAGTGAAACGGTGCTTGAAGCCGGAGTAGAGGTCGTCCAGCCGCTCCGGTGTCGCGTCGGCCAGAAAGCCGGCGGGAGAAGCGCCCAGCACCCCCAGCGCCTTCTCCACGCTCGCGAGGATCTGCCTGACGCGACCGTACGCAAGCGATGCGGCGACCATCCCCGCCACCTCGCGGTCGAGCGGGTCGTCGTACCGGTAGAGGAACTCGAGCGGGTCGGGATGAACGTATTCCCGGCGGTTGAGCGCCCCGTAGATGCTCTCCAGTTCCTCTCTGCCGACCACCTTGACCGCCAAGTTGAACTCCCTCTTCCAGAGCGGGCTCAGCGCTTCAGGTTGGACTTCGCCTTCGCAGGCGGACCCGGTTGCTCCGTTCGACCCTGCTCCCGGCGAACGCGCTCAGCCCTCCAGGTTGAACTCCCTCACGTCGAACCAGTAGCCCGTCCCGTTGGCGAGGTCGAGCTGGGCCTGGACGATGTCCAGATGTCCGTCCTCGATCTCAAGGAACCTGGAGAAGAGCGCCCGAGCCTCCTCCGGCAGTTCCTCGACCATCCGGCGGTAGAACTCGCTCGTCTCACGCTCGACCGCGTGCGCTTTCTCCAGATACTCCGTCTCCACTCGCCCGGCTCGGTCTCCGATCCGGTCGCCCAGCGCCGACACGCCCGCCTCGAGATCGGCTCGGGACGGCACGGCCGTGTCGAGGCCCCCGGCCGAGAGCCTGCCGGTCTCCGCGAACTCCTTGAGTTTCGCGACCAGGTAGTCGAGGTGGTGCTGCTCCTCGTCCGCCATGAGCCGGAAGAAGCGCGTGGCTGCGTCGCTTTCGGCGCGCGAGGCCGCGTCCCTGTATACGTCGCGGACCCCGGTCTCGTACTCGATCGACGTCCTTATGGCTTCTTCTATCGTCATCCGGGCCTCCGTCGCGCTGTCGGGCGGGCGCGCCTGCCTTCCCGCTGCCGCGGGAGTCCGGCCGGGGCCGCCCGCCCCTTTGGCGCTCGCTGCTAGACGTCCGCCTTCCACAGCCCGTGCACGTTGCAGTACTCGCGCAGCACGTCGATCTTCCCGTCCACGCAGAAGGTCGCCTCCGGCGGTCCGCCGGGCTTCAGGAACTCCCGGTAGGCCTTGCCGCCGGCGATCACCTCTATCCACTCTATGTGGTGCTTGTCCTCCATCGGGTGAGGCGTGCTTCCGACCTTCACCTTGACGCCGTGGTCGACCTCTTCCATGACGGGAACGTGCTTCTCCTTGCCCTCGTCGGTCGTGCTCTCCGGCATGAGGATCATCGGCTCGCCGCAGCACACTAGTTCGCCCGCGCCGCCGTGAAGTACCTCGACTATGTTACCGCACTTCTCGCACTTGTAGACCTCGAGCTTCGCCGCCATTTCTTCTCCTCCTTCTCCGACAAGTCGTCCACCCTGTCCACGTTCTCATCCGCGTCCGTTCCGGCAGATCGCCCCGGCCACGCCGCCGGGCCGGCCCCGTACGGAGCCTCCGCGTTCCTAAGCAAGCTCCTTCGCGGCGCTCAGGACCGCGTCGTAGTCGGGCTCGCGCGTGATGTCGTCCACGATCTGAATGTACCGGATCACGCCCTCCCGGTCGATCACGAAGAGCGATCTGGCGAGCAGCCTGAGCTCCTTGATCAGGACGCCGTACTTCTCGCCGAACTCGCCGCTCCTGTGGTCCGAAGCGGTGACGACCTCTTCGACTCCCGCCGCTCCGCACCAGCGCTTCTGGGCGAACGGCAGGTCCATGCTCACAGTGAGGATCGCGATCTCGTCGCCGAGGCTCGCCGCCTCGGAGTTGAACCGCCGGACCTCCATGTCGCACACGGGCGTGTCCAGCGAAGGCACGGCCGCGACGATCACGACCTTCCCGGACATGTCCGAGAGCTTCACCGGCTGCATGTCGTTTCCGATGGCCTCGAAGTCCGGCGCCTTGTCTCCCACCTTCAGTTCATCGCCCAAAAGCGTCACGGGGTTACCATCGGCCGTGACGACTCCCTTGCGCTCCGTCATCCGTCCTCCTTGCCCGATGCAGCGACCGCGCCCCGCACGAGGCGGCGGACGCTCCTACCAGTTCTCGCCGAGAAGCTCGAAGTACGCCCTGGGATGCGCGCACGCCGGACACTCGTCGGCGGGCGGCTCGGTTCCCTCGTGCAGGTATCCGCAGTTCAGGCAGCGCCACACGACCGGCTTGTCGCGCTTGAACACCCTTCCGCTGTCGATGTTCGACTTGAGGTCGTTGTAGCGCTTCTCGTGCTGCTTCTCTGCGACGGCGATCTTCTCGAATACGGCCGCGATCTCGTCGAATCCCTCTTCCCTCGCCTCCTGCGCGAACGTCGGGTACATGTCCGTCCACTCGTAGTGTTCGCCGCCCGCCGCCGCCTCGAGGTTCTCCTGTGTGCTGCCGATCCTTCCAGCGGGAAACGACGCCTGAACCTCGGCGTCTCCGCCCTCGAGAAACTTGAAGAGCCGCTTCGCGTGCTCCTTCTCCTGGTTCGCCGTCTCCTCGAAGATCTGCGAGATCTGCACGTAGCCGTCCTTCTTCGCCTGGCTCGCGAAGTAAGTGTAGCGGTTCCGCGCCTGGGACTCGCCGGCGAACGCCGTCAGCAGGTTCTTTTCGGTCTTCGATCCCTTCAACTCCATCTGTCTTCCTCCTTCTCGGTTCTGCGCTGCTTCTCAACCTCTCCTTCGGTCACCGTCCTCTTGGCGGCGCGACGCGGCGCCGCTCCTGCACGAGGGACAGGTGCCGAAAAAGCTGAGACTCTGCCCCTCTATCTCGAATCCGCGATCGTCCCTTATCAGATCTGTGATCGCAACATCGGGGTCCAGCTCTACGTCTACGACACGCCCGCAGCTAGTGCACCACATGTGGCAGTGGTCGTCGGCGGCGACGTCGTAGCGCCTCGTGCCCTCCGTGTCCACGAGCGCTCTCACGAGTCCACGCTTCGAAAGGTAGTCGAGATTGCGATATACGGTAGCGAGGCTGATCTTCGGAATGCTCGCGCGCACACTGCTGTGGATCTCGTCGGCCGAAGGGTGGCCGCCGCTCATCGTTACGGCTTCTAGGATCGCCGTCCTGCTGGCGGTAAGCCTCGGCATCTCTCGTCCCGGCGCGTCCGGCATCGCTCCTCCACTTGATAATGATTCTTATTAGCATGTGATGCGGCCCCGGGCCCGGGGTTTCCCGTCG
>WJLY01000182.1 GCA_014728245.1 Candidatus Effluviviaceae Genus IV sp. | reverse complement strand
GCGGTGAGACTGTCCCGATATTGAGCCGCGCCGGGAGCGAGCCGCGCCGGACACTCGTGTTCGATAGAATCTGCGTTCTACAGGTGTGGGTGCTGACAACACTTCTGCGGTCGAAGACCTCGGAGCGCTTGCGAGTCTGGACAGCTATGATGTGAGTCTGAGTACGGCGAAGCAGGTCCAGCCCCGGGCCTCGATCCGTGCCAGGTTCCACTTCGAGTCGCTGGAGGACGTTCTGAAGTGGCATGAGAGCGGTCCTGTGCAGGCCCTCCTGCGTTCTCTCAAGGGGGCCAGCGACAAGCCGGTCGAGCTTCGCGTGCACGGGACACTGCCTACCGAGTAGCAACCCGGGGTCCGTGACTCCGGTTTGCCCTCAGTCGCTCAGATCGATGTCGAGCGTGTACGTGACGTCGTCCTCCCAGAACTGGACGTAGAGGTACGCCGTCCCGTCGGACGCGCTCACCGCCTGACCTGTGAAGGGGTTCGTGGTTCCGCTTTCGTAGAACTGGTCCCCGGAAGGCGGGCGGATCATGAGCCTCCGATTCTCCCAGTCGCCGGGCTGGAATGTTGCATCCACCGTGACCGTGAGCGTGTCGCCCGTTGACATCTCGATGGAGAACCAGTCCTCATCGACATCGCAGCCTGCCAGTCCCGTGTGGAGCCCCTCGGTGATCGGCGTAGCCTCGTCCTGGAAGTCGTTGTCCTCGTACGGGTCGTCCTGGCAGGCGGTCTCACTGGTCACTGACAGGTCGTAGAGCACGTAGTCGCCCGTCTCCATGCCGTAGCTCGAGTAGATCTCGCAGTAGTACGTCCCCGGGAAGAACGAGTAGGAGTAAGAGGGAGTATGATCGGGGTCGGCGACCGTCCCCAGCGTCGAGTAGTACTCGCCGTCCGCCCTCATGAAGTGGATCTGCCAGCCCGGTCCGTCTCCGCCCGCGTCGGTCGGAGCGTGGTTGATGTACGTCGAGAACCTGACCTTTGCTGCCTCGCTGAGGCTGAACTCGTAGGTGTCCTTGTCGTCGTCGCACACGGTCAGGGAGTAGTGGTCATCGCCCACGGCGACCGCGGCGGCAGACGCTATCTCCTCGTTCGGCTCCATGGCGTCCGCCAGGTGCGCGCAGTCCATGGGGCCGGTCCGGAAGTCGACCGTCTCGGGCGCTGCGGGGTTGCCTGCTTCATCGGTAACGCCTTCGGTCAAGACGGCGGAGTGCCAGGTCTCGGTTGCGTAGAGCGTGTCGGGCGTGATCGTGGCCGTTCTCGAGGGGGCGTCGTAGCCGACGTGGAAGCTCGGGCTCCGGCCGGACACCAACAGCGTGGTGTCGTTGATGGTTGCGGAGTCCATCGGCTCGGAGAACGTGAAGGACACCGATTGCACGAGAGAGAGATCGGTCGAGCCGTCGGTCGGCTGGGTGGACTCGACCGTCGGCCCCTGCGAGTCCTCCGGCTGTGTGCCTCCGTCGCCGTCCTCGCCGCAAGACGGCAGTAGCGTAGCGACCAAGAGAACCAGAGCCAGCGCCGTGAGCTTCCGCATGGGATACCTCCTCCGTTCGACGGGCGGCGGGCCTTCCTCCTGTCAGGAGGTCCGCTCAGGTTGTCGGAATGGATGCTGGAGCGGGGTGCCGCATTCTACGCCCCCGGACGCGCGGTGTAAAGCGGACTCGGGGGTCGCGCAGAGGTTCGTGTGAAGAGCGGGAGCGCCCGTGCGGGACCCCGCCGGGCGCCGCCTGCACACACGCAGGCCCCGGCGGCGAATCGCCTTGAAGCGCCCTCAGGCATCTGCTAGAATCCAAGTTCACCGTAAAGATCGCAGGGACCCCAAACGAGCAAGAAGGAGACCGTGGATGAAGCTTGCCGACGCCCGTAAGCTCATGGAGAAGCACGGCATTCCGGGGACGGATGCCAGAGACCTCCCCACCAGCACGAAGCGTTTCCCAGACGGCGCCTGGTACCGCATGGAGATCTCCGGGATCGAGCGGCTCAACGTGCTCGAGGCCGCGATCGACGAGATGAACAAGCGGAAGATGCCACTCCATCGGATGATCTCGCTCGTCATGGGCGCGACCTACTTCACGAAGCAGGACTGGAAGGACTTCGCGCAGATGGCCGCCGACGCGAAGCTCGAGGTCATCGTGACGCCGGGCCCCCGCACGCCGTGGTACACCGGCCGCCAGGTGGCGACCCCCGAGGGCGCGCTCTCGGGCCTCAGGTTCCGCGGCTCCGACTCGCTCTCTCACGTGATAGACGAGATCCTCACGCTCATCGACATCGGCTTCAGGGGCTTTCTCGCGATCGACGAGGGCGAGCTGTGGCTCCTGAACGAGATGAGGAAGGCCGGGGAGATCCCGGAGGACGTCACGTTCAAGGTATCGGTCTACGCCGGGCACGGGAACGCCGCCGGAGGCAAGGTCCTGGAGATGCTAGGCGCGGGCACGTTCAATCCCGTCGCCGACCTCACGCTCGACCAGTACGCGACCATCAGGCAGGTCTGCGATCTCCCGCTCGATATGCACATCCTGATCACCGAGTCGTTCGGCGGCTTCACGCGCTTCTACGAGGCGCCCGAGCTCGTCAGGACGCTCGCGCCCGTCTACTTCAAGGTGGAGCCGGGCCCGGCGTGCGCCGCGACAGGCGCCGCTCTCTACAAGCCCTGGACCAGCCCCGACCAGCTCGCGTGGTGGGCGAGAGAGAAGGTCAAGTTCGCCCAGATCATCCACGAGCTGGTTCAGGAGAACTTCCCCGAGGGGACGCTTTCCGAGGTGGGCGCGGAGGGGCTCGCGATCCCGAAGCCCTAGCGTGAAGAACTGACTGGAGAGTTGCATGGCTGAAGAGAAGAAGAAGAAGAGAAGGAAGGTCTCGCTGGGCAAGCTGCGCGGCATGAAGCGGCGCGGCGAGCCGATCACGTGGCTCACCTGCTACGACTTCCCGATGGCGCAGATCATGGACGCGGCGGGCATCGACATGATGCTCGTCGGCGACTCCGGCGCCATGACGGTACTGGGCCACCCGACGACGCTCCCGCAGTCGCTCGACGCCCAGCTAATGCTCACGAAGGCCGTCCTGCGCGGGACGCAGTACGCTTTCGTCGTGGGCGACATGCCGTACATGACGTACGAGATGTCGCACGAGAAGGCGATAGAGAACGCGGGCGAGTTCATGCGGATAGGCTGCGACGCCATCAAGCTCGAGGGCGGAGCGCGCGTGGCCGACACGATCGAGGCGATGGTCAAGGCCGGGCTGCCCGTGATGGGCCACATAGGGCTCACGCCGCAGTCTGCGCCAGCGCTCGGGGGTTACCGGGTGCAGGGCAAGTCGGCCGACGCGGCCAAGAAGCTCGTCGAGGACGCGATCGCGCTGCAGGAGGCGGGCGTGTGGGGCATGCTCGTCGAGGCGGTGCCGCCCGAGACCATGGAGTTCATCTACGACGCCGTCGACGTCATCTGCATGAGCCTGGGCGCCGGCCCCACCGCCGACGGCCAGCTCGTCATCGTGCACGACATGATCGGGTACTTCGCGGCGTTCAGGCCCAAGTTCGTGCGCCAGTACTGCGACCTCACCGAGATACTCGACAAGGCCTTCAAGCAGTACATCGAGGACGTGAAGTCGAAGGACTTCCCGCAGCCCGAGCACTGCTACGAGATGTCCAAGGAGGAGCTGGACAAGCTGGGCATCGACGTTGGTGACTGACGAAGACCGGCGCGGCGGGTGCACGGCGCCCTCCTCGGGCGAGCAGGACCGCGCCCGCCCGTCCGCGAGAGTTCGTACCGTTAAGCCCGGGCGCACCGGCCGTATCGGCGCGCCCGGGCGGAGCGCTTAGAGATGAGCGAACGCGACTCCTCGACATTCAGCGGGCGGCTCGACGCGCACCTCGCGGCGAGGCCGAGGCTCGAGAGGTTCCTCTCGGGCGTGGGCCTCGTCATTGAGAACGCGATCAAGGTGCCGCTCTTCCGGTGCCAGCGGTGCGGCGAGTGCGTGCTCTCGCACACGGCGTTCATCTGCTCGCAGCGGTGTCCCAAGAGGCTGCGGAACGGGGCGTGCGGGGGAACGAGGCCCGGCGGCCGCTGCGAGGTCTACCCGGAGAGACGCTGCGTCTGGTACGCGATCTACCGCCGGTCGCTCCTGCTGCGCCGGGTGCCGTTCCTGACGGAGCGGCTCGCGCCGCACAGCTGGGGCCTTGAGCACACGTCGGCGTGGCTGAACGTCTTCCGGGGGCGCGAGGAGTGGCCCGCCCTCCGGATCGGGCCCTTGAGGCACAGGATGGACATGGACGCCGCCGAGCGGGCGGAGCGGGAGGAAGAGGACTGAGGAGGGGCCGCGGCGGGCCGCGGACCCCCGCTGACACGGCGCGGCTTAGCGCGGGGCGCGCCCTTCTGAGGGTGCGGTGCGTTGCGGCGGCGTGGCGGCAATGGCGACGACCTGCGACCACGCGCCGCAGTGATGGCACCAGTCACCAATCGAGGCGTACTTGGAAAGAACGTTCAAAGACGCGATAGAGAGCGGCCGATTCATCGTGACCGGCGAGCTCGGCCCGCCAATGGGCGCGTCGGACGCCGTGGTCAGGAAGAAGGCCGCGCACTTCCGCGGCGTCGTCGATGCCGTCAACACGACCGACAACCAGAGCGGCATCGTGCGGATGTCTTCGATCGCCGCCGCGGCGATCCTCCTGGACGAGGGGCTCGACCCGATCGTCCAGGTGACGTGCCGCGACCGGAACAGGATCGCTCTGCAGAGCGACATGCTGGGGGCCTCGGCGCTGGGCGTCCGCAATCTCCTTCTCCTCACAGGCGACCACATGACGATGGGCAACCACCCCGACGCGAAACCGGTCTACGACATGGACTCCGTGCAGCTCATCGGCGTGGCGGACGAGCTGCGCAAGGGCGCCTTCATGTGCGGCGACGAGGTCAAGTCGCCGCCCGGGTTCCTGCTCGGAGGCGCGGCGAACCCGTTCGCGGAGCCGATGGGGCTTAGGATCATCCGCATCGCGAAGAAGGCCCGGGCCGGGGCCGACTTCATACAGACGCAGGCCATCTTCGACGCCTCGCGCTTCCGCCGCTGGATGGAGGGCGTGCGGGACCTGGGTTTGCACCGGGACGTAAAGATCCTCGCGGGCATCCTTCCGACGCGCTCACACAAGGCGCTCGAGTACATGCGGGACAACGTGGCGGGGATGACGGTCCCCGAGAGTCTCATCGAGAGGCTGCGGGGCGCCGAGGACCGTGAGGCGGAGGGCGTCCGCATCGCCTGCGAGCTCGTCGAGGAGGTCCGCGCGATCGAAGGCGTTGCGGGCGTGCATCTCATGCCGGTCATGTGGGAGAAGATCACGCCGCGGCTCGTCGAGGAGGCGGGGCTCTAGGCACGCCACTGCGCCGTGAGCGGAGCGCGCGGACGGCCGCGGTGGCTCGCTCGTAGCCGGCAAGACCGCGTGAGCATTCGAACAGTGGAGCCGGGGGCTTTGACGTGACCGATTCCGAACTCAGGAAGTTCGCGGAGGGACGCGTTCTCATCCTCGAGGGCGCGTTCGGCACGATGATGCAGGCGGCGGTGCCGGGCAACGTCCCGCCCGAGATCATGACCCTAGAGCAGCCGGGTCAGGTTGTGGCGGTGCACGAGGCCTACACAGAACTCGCCGACGTCATCTGCACGAACACCTTCGGCGCCAACAGGGTCAAGCTCGACGTCGTCGGTCTCTCCGACAGGGTGCGCGAGCTGAACGAGCGCGCCGTCGGGCTCG
>WJLY01000181.1 GCA_014728245.1 Candidatus Effluviviaceae Genus IV sp. | reverse complement strand
GCTCTACGTCGGCGGCGCCCACCCCCGCCGACACCGCAAGAAGCGCCGCAACCGCGAGCGCGCATACGCGCGGACATCGACCCCTCATATCACCTCCACTGCATGATGTTCCGGGTATTCGCGCGCGAGCGCGACGGCCGCGCGAAAGCCCGGCATGTCGATGGCCAGCCCCGGGCACTCCTTCCTGAGAACGGGATTTCCGTCCTCTACCGTGTACCCCGTGCCCTCGAGCTCGCGGTGCCCCAAGACGCGGTCCGGCGGGAGCCCCAGCTGCCGCGTCAGCATGAGGCAAACGTCGACCGCGGCGGCCGACTGGGGCGCCGGCGGCGGCGCCTCTCCTGCTTCGTACGCGAGACATACGCCCAACGAACGGTCGTTCCACGGCCCGACGTGCCAGGCCCGGACCGAGTGAGGCAGGCACTTGTAGATGAGGCCGTCGGGCTCTATGAAGTAGGCGTAGGCGATCGTCGGGCAGCCGTCGGGAGATATGTGATTGGGACCGGTGTGATATCTGGCCGTGTCCCAGACGTTCCAGTCCGGCATGGCAGTGCAGTGGAGCACGACCGTGTCGATCCCGGACTCGTCGCGGAGTTGGGGCGGCCCGTTCGTCGGTAGAGCCGCAGATATGTCATGCGCCCATCGCATTCTCGAGCTCCGAGCGAGAGGGCCGGGGACGGTCAGGCCCGATCTCCGGGGCGGGCGGGTCGAACGTCCCCGGGCGGCGCACCGAGGGCCTCGACCGCTCCCTCCAGTTCGCCGAAGTCGTCAATGACCAGGTCCGCGCCCGCGAGCTCGTCCCGCGACCCGAACCCCCAGGTGCAGCCGATCGAATGCGCGCCGGCGCGGTCGGCGGCGTCGATGTCGGAGCGCCTGTCGCCTACCATGACGCTCTCCGCCGGATCCCGGTTCAACGAACGCGTGATCAGCTCCAGGAGATCCCTCTTGTCTGTCGTGCCTTCTGTGCCGGCGCATCTGGCCTCAGCGAAGAGCCGCCGAATGTCGAAGTAGTCGAGGATGTGGTCCATGTAACCTGTCCCCGCGTTCGTTGCGACGGCGAGCGTGTGTCCGGACGCCTTGAGATCTTCCAGCGCATCGAGTGCACCCGGGAACAGGGAGCCCCGACCGCCGGTCACGAGTTCGCGCTCCCAGTGCCAGATCAGGTCGTCCATGTCGTCGTAGTAGCGTTCGGGCAATTCGGGAAAGACCGCCTCGGCGAACTCCCTTCTGGTCATCCCCACTCCCGACAGGATCTCTTCATTGGAGGGCTGCTCCACCGCAAGCCCGTGGCGCTCGTTCAGCGCCTTCACGGCCCGCTCGACCGCCCCCAGCGTAGTCGCGGTGGACGAATAGAGCGTGCCGTCCAGGTCTAGTATCACGAGGTCGATTCGTCCCAGGCTCACCTCCGGTCTATGCGCCGACCCACAAAGGGCCGCATACGTCTCGGTGTGTGCGCGGCCCGGTCAGGGCCCCGTCGGCTCCAGTATACACGAGTCGCGCGGCTGCTCCAGCATGAGCCGCTCGATGTCGTCCATCGACCTGGCGCCTCCGCGCGCCCCCAGCTCGGTACAGTTGAGGGCGGCTGCCGCGTTGGCGAAGTCGAGGATGCGCGGGATCGGCCAGTCCGCCAGCATGCCGTAGACGAAGGCGCCGTGGAAGACGTCGCCGGCGCCCGTCGTGTCGACTACTTCGACGTCGTACGACCTGGAGGAGTAGACCCAGCCGAGGTCGTTCATGAGAACCGCTCCCAGGCGGCCCAGCGTCGCGCACACCACCCTCGGCCCCAGGCTCCGAATGGCCGCGAAGGCCTCGTCGAGGCTGTCGCGGCCGGTGAAGCGCTCCGGGAACCGTCTCGCTGCTATCAGCACGTCGGTGTTGGCGACCACGTCGGCCGTACCCTCCTTCACCGACTCAGCGTCCATGACCACGGGCACCCCGGCCTCTCCGGCCAGCCTCGCGGCGCGGGCCGCCGCCTTCGCGTCGTGGCCGTCGACCAGAAGCGCGCGCCCGCAGGCGATCTTCTCAGCCGTGATTTCTTCCGGTCTCGTCGCTATCTCCTCCGGCCTGTGCCAGAGAATGGTCCTCTCCCCGGTGGACCTGTCGACTATGATCATAGCAAGCTGATTCGAGGCGCCGTCGATAACGCCGACGTCCGACACGTCCACACCCTCGCTCATCAGGCTCTCGAGCGAGAACCGGCCGATCTCGTCTCCACCGACCTTGCCCACGTACTTCGTCCCGAGCCCCAGCCGGGCGCATAGGACCATCGCGCTCGCGGCCTGCCCGCCCGGCGAACGGGCGAACTCGCGTACCCGCGGCTTGGTGTCGCGTTCAGGGAACTCGTCGACGACACAGAGATGGTCGACGGCGTTCAGGCCGAATCCGACCACGTCGAAGCGCGCGGTCGCCGGCATGTCGATCCCGAGCTTCACGAACCACCCCCGTCTCCGCGCGCGTGTCGCGCCGCGTCGCAGACGTCAGACTTCCTTGTGCTTCCAGTGGCCTCTACGGAACCACAGGAAGGTGAGAAGCACCTCCACGCACGACGCCGCGAACATCGCCCACCACACGCCCGCCTCCGACGTCTTGATGACGTGAATCACGAGAAGTATGAGCGGTATCTGCACGCCCCACTCGATGACGGCGGTGATCACGGTCGGCGGCCAGGTGTTGCCCGACCCCCAGAAGGCCGACGACATCGTTATGTGCATCGCGATCCAGACCTGGGCGAAGGCAAAGAGGCGCACGAGAAGTCGCCCGCTCTCTATGACGGCCGTGTCCTCCGTGAAAAAGCCCAGGATCTGCTCGGCGAAGATGAACTCGACGATCCCCAGGACGCCGGTCAGAGCCATGACCAGGAACGTCGCCTTCACAACAGCCTCGTGCGCGCGGTCCTTCTTCCTGGCGCCCAGGTTCTGCCCGACCAGAGCGCTCGCCCCCAGCTGCAGGCCGACGCCGAACAGGATACCCAGCTCCATGATCCGGATCCCGAGGCCGTAAGCGGCGACCACGACGGTCCCGAACGTGGCCACGAGCGTCGTGACCAGCCAGTGAGCGACGCTCCTCATGATGCCGTTCAGTCCCGCCGGCCCGCCTATTCCCACAATAGAGAGCATGGTCGCGAACTTGGGGTGGAAAGCCCTGAGGACTCTGACGGTTATGTTGGCCCGTCCGGACGCCAGCACCACGAACCCGGTGGCCACGGCCACCGCCGCGGAGATCACGGTCGCCATTGCGGCGCCGCGCACGCCGAGGCCGAGCACGAATATGAAGACCGGGTCCAGGGCGACGTTCAGGCCGGTCGAGAGGAGCATGATGTACATCGCCTTGGGCGCGTCGCCGACACCACGCAGGGCGGTGTATATCGTGTACGACGTGAACATGAAAGGAAGACCGTAGAAGTAGATTCGGGAATAGGCCAGCGCGTGTCCGTAGGCCGCGGGCTCGGCCCCCATCAGGCCGAGTATTCGGGGCGTCAGGAGAAGCCCGGCCCCTCCCATGACCATGGCCACGAGCACCTTGAGGAGCACCGTCTGCCTGATCACGTCGCGTGTGGCCTCGTAGTCGCGCTCTCCGAACCTGCGCGAGATGAGCGCCACCGAGCCAGTGCCCACGATCTGATTGGCGGACCCCAGGACCCACGCGATCGCTCCGAAGAGCGTAATAGCCGCGACGGGCGCCGTGCCGAGACGGCCGACCCAGTAGATATCGGTCAGCCCGTAGATCGTCATCGCCCCGAAGCCGATCATCGAGGGGATGCCCATGTAGAGAACGCTCTTGAGCACGTTCCCCTCGGTGACGTCCACCTTCGGCCTGTCCCGTCGGTCTTCCACTTCTCTCCCCGAAGTGAGGCGCCCCGGACACGGGCGCGAGGTCAGCGACTACGGTCTTCCTGCCGTCCCCGTTCGATCGGAGCGGGCAGGCTGCCCGGCGCGGAGGCGTCCCCCCAGAGCGCCCCCATGGCGGCCAGCTGCATCGCCGGAGAGTCGTCGTAAGCGCAGATGACAGTCTCGTAGCCGCCGAAGAGACCGACGAGTCCGGGGCTTCCGAAGATGAGCGCCGCGTTCGACGACCGGCGACCGGCCGCCCTGACGAGAGCGTCGACGACGTCCTCGGATGGCCCAAAACGCCCCTTCCACGCCGCGGTCCGGTCGAAGACGGCGGTCACAAGCACGTCCGACCCCTCCGCCCTCTCTACCGCGTCCTCAAGCTCCGCGCGGGGTGAACGGTCCGATATGACGACCAGCTCCGAGCCTTCAGCCGCCCGTTCGAGGAAGCTCCTCAAGGGCCCGATGTCAGGCCCTGGCTCTGAGTCGACGGCCGCTAAGAAGAGCGCCTTCGCGCCCTCCCGAGATACCCGGTCCGGCAGCGAGTTCTCCCCGTACGACGCCTGTGTTACCGCGAGGCGCGCAATCCTGTGCGACAGG
>WJLY01000180.1 GCA_014728245.1 Candidatus Effluviviaceae Genus IV sp. | reverse complement strand
TCCGCGCGGGAACTCGAGTATATCGGTATAGCCCTGCTCGCCCGGCTCCTGCGCATGCGCAGGAGCTGCGAGCGACAGGCAGAGGAGCAGAGTCAACGTCTTCCATGGGCGCATGGTCTTCCCCCTTCCGTCCAAGCGGCTTAGTTGTCTGCCTCTGACGAAGTTGGACACAGGAAGACGGCCAGGGGTGACATGCGAAGCCGCACCGCTGTAGATCGCCCCGAGCGCCACCCATACTCGGGCAGAGGTGTACGGCCTGCAATCGCCCATCAACAGGATACCGTTAGATTCCCGAAGGCGTGACTCACAGCCGGACGCCGGAAGACCGACTCGAGTGGCGCGGCCCCGCGACACCCGCGCGGGTTTCGCATCAAGATGAGTGGGTCGAATCGGGCAAACCGCTCGCGGCCGAGAACGGCCGCGAGCGCCCGCGGGAAGAACGGCCGTGCGCGCCCGCGAGAAGAACGGCCGTTGCCCGGCCCGAACACGGGCGTTTAGGCAACCTACGGAAGGAAAGGGAGGCCATTATGAGAGCCGTCGTAGACCAGGACACCTGCACCGGCTGCGGGCTGTGCATCGAGACCGCGCCCGGCGTCTACAGCTGGGACGACGACAAGGCGAAGGCCATCGAGGGACGCATCCCGGAGGACCAGCAGGACGCGGCGAAGCAGGGCGCGGACGACTGCCCGGTAGACGCGATCGAGATCAAGGAGGACTGACGGGGCCGCGGTCCCGCAGCTGAGCAGGTGTAGCCACTTAAAACTGGCCCGCTAGCGGGCGTCGTGTTAGCTTCTTTCCTGTCGACGCCCTAGCGGGCCGGTTGCGCACACGAACGGATCTCCCGGGTTCGGGCGGCCCGCGTTGCCGCGTTTCCCCGTTCCGAGCGGTCGCGAGCAAACCGTGCCGACGGCTCTTCACCGGAGGTTCACCCGCCTTGCCAGCCAGACAGAAGGCCCCGAAGAAAGATGTAGGCGAACTCACCAAACGTCAGGCGCGCAAACGCGCCGATGGGCTCCGGGACGACATCGAGTTCCACAACTACCGCTACTACGTGCTCGACGACCCGGTCATCTCCGATGCGGAGTACGACGAGCTTAAGTCGGAGCTCCAGGCGATCGAGGAACGCTTCCCCGATCTCGTGACGCCCGACAGCCCGACACAGCGAGTCGGCGGCGCTCCCAAGGAGGGCTTCCGGACCGTAGAGCACGAGAGCCCGATGCTCAGTCTCGACACGGTGAACGACGCAGACGCGTTCCGCAGGTTCTACGAGAACGCGCTCAGGGGAACCGGGAAGGAGCGCATCACGCTAGTCGGGGAACCCAAGTTCGACGGGCTCTCCGTCGAGTTCGTCTACGACAACGGGAAGCTCTCGTCCGCTTCGACGCGAGGCGACGGCACGACGGGCGAGGACGTGACCGCCAACGTCAAGACGATAGGCGAGGTCCCGCTAAGGCTGGGCGCCGGCCGCGAAGTCTCGATACCCCGGCACCTCGTGGTGCGCGGCGAGGTCTACATGGAGAGGCCGGCGTTCGAGGAGTTCAACCGGCGCCAGGAGGAGGAAGGCGCGAAGACATTTGCGAACCCCCGCAACGCCGCGGCCGGGAGTCTCCGCCAGCTCGATCCGTCCATAACTGCCCGGCGGCCGCTGTCGGTCTATTTCTGGCAGGTCGGGCCGTCGTCGAGCCGCGTACCCGACTCCCACTGGACGTCGCTGGAGATGCTCGAGGAGCTGGGCTTCAGGACGAACGCGAGGAACGAGCGGTTCGAGAACGAGGACGAGGCGATCGAGTGGTACGAGAACATGGCGCGCGACCGCGACGACCTCCCCTACGAGATCGACGGCTGCGTCTTCAAGGTCAACTCGGTCGACGACCAGAACGTTCTGGGAACGAGGGCCGCCAGCCCCCGCTGGGCGATCGCGTGGAAATTCCCCGCGCAGAGGAAGACGACGAAGATCAACGAAATCGAAGCGAACGTCGGGCGCACCGGCAAGCTCACGCCCGTGGCGCTTCTCGAACCCGTGCAGATAGGGGGCGTCGAGGTCTCGCGAGTGAGCCTTCACAACCAGGACGAGGTCGACCGAAAGGACATCCGCGTCGGCGACACGGTCCTCGTGGAGCGGGCGGGCGACGTGATCCCGCACGTCGTCCAGGTGGTGAAGGACAAGCGCACCGGAAATGAGAAGAAGTACCACCTCCCGAAGAAGTGCCCCGTATGCGCCGGGCCGGTCAGCAGGGTCGAGGGAGAGGCGGCCTCGAGGTGCACGAACGCCGCCTGCCCCGCGCAGCTCAAGGAGAAGCTCACTCACTACGGGTCGCGCGCGGCGCTCGATATCGAAGGGCTGGGCGACAAGACCGCCGAGGCTCTGCTCGAACGCTCACTCGTAGAGGACGTCGCGGATCTCTACGAACTCGAGCCAGACGATCTCATCGAGCTCCCCACCTTCGCCGAAAAGAGCGCTCAGAACCTCGTGGAAGCCATACGCGAAACGAAGGAGACGGCCACGCTCGCCCGCCTGATCTACGCGCTGGGGATCCCGAACGTCGGCAAGACGGTCGCGACCGATCTGACGATGCGCTTCGGGTCGCTGGAGGAGCTGGCCGGCGCCGACCGGGAAGCCATCCAGCAGATAGAGGGACTGGGCCCCACGGTCGCGTCGAGCATCTCCGAGTGGTTCGAAAACGCCCGCAACAGGAAGCTCGTGAAGCGACTCCGCGAGCACGGGCTAGACCCCAGGGCGGAGGAGCGCGGGACCAGGCTCGCGGGCAAGACGTTCGTCGTGACCGGGTCGCTCGCCTCGATGAGCCGCGACGAGGCCAAGGAGGCAATAGTACGCCAGGGCGGCGAGGCCACGGGGAGCGTGAGCGGCAAGACCGACTACCTGGTAGTCGGCCGGAACCCCGGCGCCTCCAAGACCTCCGCGGCGGAGAAGCACGGGACGACCGTGATCGACGAGAAGGAGTTCCTCGAGCTCTTGGGGAGGAAGAGCTAGACCGTGAAGATGGCGGAAGCGCTCATCAGGTCGGTGTCTGCTGCGGTCGACGGCACGGCCCGCGGTCCGCTCTGCTACGCCGAACTTCGTCGCGGACGGCTAGGCAAGACGACCTCGCGACCGAGCGCCTCTTTCAAGTACCTGCTCGCTCTCGCCGTCCTTGCGTCCGCTCTCCTCCCCTCCTGCACGACCGGCGACAGCCCTACTGACCCGGACGAGGATCTGCCGACGCTCCCGATCGCGAGTCGCGCCTATGAACTCGGCATTGCCGGCCTCGTGGCGCGCAACTCCCCCGATCCCTCCGAGCAGGACTTCCTCGATTTCCTCGCAGAGCTTCCGCTGATGGGCGAACGATCAGGCGTCTACGTGGCCTGGGATGCCGACTATCCTGTCGACGAGCAGGTCGAGGTGATACTCACCTACTCCAGCGTCGGTGTCCTCGCCGGAGTAGGCTTCAACCACGAGAACGTGACTGCCGACTACTTCGACGTCTACGGAGACAGCCTGAAGAGCGTCGCGGTGGCGCTCGCCACCGAGTTCGACCTCGACTACCTGGCGATCGGCGCCGAGGTGAACCGCGTGCGCGACGAGTGCTGTCAGGAGGCGTGGGACGAGTTCGTCGCCGTCTATGCCGAGACCTACGACGCGGTGAAAGCAGTAAGCCCCTCGACCAAGGTCTTCACGATCTTCCAGCTCGACTACATGAAGGGAGCCGCCCGTCTCTCGGGGCTCGATCTTCAGCCGTCATGGCACATGCTGGACCTCTTTGAGGGCAGGCTTGACGTAGTGGGGCTGACGGTCTACCCGTTCCTCGAGCACCCGACGGTAGCGGAGGTCCCGACAGACTACTTCGACGAGATCGCGCAGCACATCGACGAGCCGATCGTGATAACCGAGAGCGGCTGGCTCTCGGAGCCGCTCGAGCTGTGGGGCAATGTCGAGGTCGAGGGGTCCGAGCAGGAGCAGGTCGACTTCGTCCTCATGATGATTGAGCAGATCGAGCAGCTCGACGTAGAGATCCTGATGTACTCGTTCCTCTATGAGTACGACGAGAGCATCGACATGTTCCACCACATCGCACTGAGAGAGAACGCGGGGCCTGCCAAGGAAGTCTACTGGTACTGGCGGGCGCTCGCGGAGCTGCCGCTTCGTTAGAGCATTTCGATCAGCGCTCGAGAGTTTCGCACGACTGCGCGGGCGACGGCCCGTGCCCCGCTCCGTCGCGGGCAATCGCAAAACCGCCGGGGCGATCGTGCCGCCCCGGCGGTCCGGAAAAAGGTTGCGCTGGCAGGTCGCGACGCTAGCGCCACATCCCCTTGATCTGGCCCCAGCTCCTGCTCTCAACGGGCGAGTCGCACCCCTCGCCGAAGCACCCGATGAGCGTTCCGCAAGTGTTGTGCGGGCTAGTCGGCAGGTTGGGCGAAGCCGCGTCGACGTGAAGGTCCCAGTTCAAGGCGTCGCAGTAGAGCGGGTCCATCTTGATGTTGCCGTCGGTGCCGGTCGGGTCCGTGATGAACCCGCCGTACGCACTCGAGTTGGGTCCCCACGCGTAGCAGTTGCAGCATGTGAACGTGGGCACGCTGGTCGACTCCTGCGAATACACGAGCGGACCGTATCCCAGCCCGCTGTTGTGGAAGCAGACGTTCGTGAAGACCGGGTCGGAGTTAACCTCCATGTAGACGCACTGCCCGTAGCTGCCGGGCAGGTTGCTCTGCATCATCCCGAAGCTCACGTTCGTGAGCTGCGCGTGCGAGTTGTCCGTGAGGTACATTCCGTCACCGTCGTTCTGCGTGGCGCCGCCGACGAAAATGCAGTCGGTGAGCATGGGGCTCGACTGGTCGCAGGAGATGTTGCCTCCGGCCTGCGCGCTGTTCATTATCAGCGAGCAGTTCAACATGTGGGGGTCTGAGCCGTTGATCAGCGCCATCCCGCCGCCCCCTCCCGCATAGGCCGCGTTGCCCTTCAGACACACATGCGTCATCTCGGGTGACGAATTGTCGCAGAATACGCCTCCGCCCTGGCCCAGCGCGCTGCACTCGATGATCATGAGATTCCGGAGGACGGGCGACGAGTTCACCAGCTTCATGCCGCCGCCCTGATAGGGCATGACGGACGCACTCGTGCCCCTGGCGAGCGTCATCCCGCTGATCTCGGTCGTGTCTCCACAGCCGGTCAGGTAGAAGATGCCGTCCATGATGGGCGGGTTGCCGGCGTCTATGAGAACGGCCGTCGTGTCGTCGCTCGCGCCACGCAGCTTCACGCCGGGCTTCATCACGATGCCCGCCTCGTTGTATGTCCCGTCGTTCACGAGAACGGTGTCGCCCGGGGCCGCCGTGTCGATCCCCGTCTGTATCGAGCCTCCGGGGTTAACGTAGATGATGTCGGCCGAGGCGCAGACCGCGCCGAGGACGACGAGCATGAGTGACATGACTACCAGTGAGCGCATTCTGCTCCTCCTCCCCTCGTCGGGGGGTGATGTCGCGCCGTGGGCACGGGAAGCCCCGCGGCGTCTGGTTGTGTCCGGCGGTCGTCTCCCGGTTCCTCCGAATCGAACCGATGACGCAAGGGTGCAACGGCCAAGACAATGCAACCCGATTATACCCGCTGTCGCCGGCGATTGCATCAGATAATGCCCCTCAAGTCAGGCATGATGAACCTTGACAACTGCTCGGCTCGTCATGCACGGCGCGCGCTCTACGGTACTGCCGCCCGCGCAATCGTGGCCGCTCGTCCAACGAATCGGGCCCGGCGCCTCGAAGCGCCAGGCCCGTCGCACTCGTGTCCTTCCGGCCGCTTGTGACTCCCTCCGGGCGCCCCGAAATGCCGCCTTATGCGCGGGCACGCCTCGAGGGCCGCAGCCTACTTGAGAAGGAGCATCTTCCTGCTGGCCGAGGCGCCCTCCGCGCTCATCCTGTAGAAGTAGACGCCCGTGGCCATCTCCCTGCCTGCCGAATCGCGTCCATCCCAGACGACACTCCGCTCGCCTGCAGGCTCACGGCCGTCGACCAGCGTTCTCACGTGTCTCCCGCCGGCGTCGTAGATCTCGATTGCCACGTGGCAGCCGCCCTCGGGAACCACGTACTCGATCGTGGTCGTCGGGTTGAACGGGTTGGGCACGTTCTGCCCGAGTCCGCTCCTGATCGCATCGGACTCCTCGGGCACGTCCGTGCCGTAGTTCATTCCGATGCGGAAGGCGAGATCGATCGACTGTCCCTGCATCTCGTGTCCCGGCGGGTACCGAAGCTCGCCCCAGGGCCCCATGTAGGGCTCCATGCCGTCTCCCCAGACCGCGTCGTCGTTCCAGTGATCGAGCGTCGTCTTCCAGCCGAAAAGGGCCTCCTGGTCGTGCGGTATCGCCTGGACATCGAGCCAGTACACCACGGCCGAGTCGGGCGTGCCCGTCTGGTGGAAGGCCTCCTCCGGGAAGAACTCGAAGGAATACTCCCAGCACGTCCAGTCCGCGGGGAACGTGTACAGATCCGGCGGGTCCATCCAGCCCTCTGTGATGCCGTCCTGGTAGACCTCGGCCTGGAAGATCCCCGCGGGAACAAGCTGCCACCAGAGCACCTCTCCCGGCATGCTGTAGCCGGTCGGGCTTTCGGAGGCCGGGATGTCCGCGTGGATGCTCAGGATGAAATCGACGGCCAGCGGGTCCGCCCCGAAGGGGATGTAGTCGCCCAGCCAGGATCCCCAGATGTCGATGTTAGTCACTCGACCGGGCGACTCGCAGAGGAAATCGTCGGCGAGGATGAACGGCTCCGAGCAGTTCACGTCGATGCCGGTCTCCCCGAGATCCGGCGTCTGCTGCCACTTCCACTCTTCCACCTCTTGGTCGATCTGGACCTCGTAGTCCTCGACCTCACCGTCGGGCGCCATGCCATCGAAGTTCAGACCGCCCGTCGAACTCAGGCGGAAGCGCGCGAACGTCTGGCCCACCTGCGCGGTCGGTGGCACCGCGAAGTTGATCGTGGGCGCGGTACCCGCGGCCACCCACTGGCTGACGATGATCTGGTCGCCGGCCTCCGCCCAGCTGCCGTCGCTTCCGAAATCGATCCAGGCGTCGATGTAGCCGCCCGCGCTGGAGGCCGACATATCGACCACAACGGAGCCCGTGCTCCCGACCAGGAGCGGAGCAGTGAACGTCACCCCGTCCTCGTCGTCCGTGTTCGCTATGTCGTCGCCCGTTGCCGTAGGATTCGGCTGCCCGTCAAGCTCGCTGTCGACGAACTGGCCCATCTGGAAGCCCTGGTAGACGGGATGCATCGCGCCGTTGCTCAATGCGAAGGTCGGATAGGGCGGGTCGGGCGCGTCGCCGAAGTCTTCCCCTATGGGCGTTTCGCCACGCATCTCGAAAGCCAGGTCCATCGACTCTCCGGCCATCGGATGATCCAGCGGATAGATGAGCTCGCTCCAATCGCCCTGATAGGGCTCGCCGCCCGAGCCCCACGTCGCGTCGTCGTTCCAGTGATCAAGGGAGGACAGCCAGCCCCAGTATTTGTCCAGCTCGTACATCGGCTCGGCCTGCACGTCGAGCCAGTACACGATCGGATCCTGCTCCGTTCCCAGTTGCTCGAAGGTCCACGACTCCTCCAGGGTGAAGCAGTACTTGTAGACGATGTAGCAGCAAGGGAACCACGCACCGCTCCCCGGCGACAGCCACCACTTGTAGACGCCGGGTATCTCCTCGATAGTGAACTGGCCCGGCGCGAACTCGTGGTACCAGAGGCAATCACCGGGCATGCTGTAGCCGGTCGGGCTGAGGCTGTCCGGAATGTCGCTGTGGATGCTAAGCGTGAACCCCACGTTGGTAGGGTCATCCAGGGGAGGCTCGTCGTGGGCCCACGAGCCCCATATGCAGATCTCGGTGAGCTTCCCGGTCGACGTGCAAAGGAAGTCGTCCGCGAGCACATAGGGAAGATCACCGTTCTCGCAGCACTCGACGTTGACGCCGGTGTCGCTCATGTCGGGGTACTGCCCCCACTTGTAATCCTGCGCGGCGGCGGGGACCGCCATCGCGAGAGCCACGGCGCTCAGGACCAGCAGTCTACTCCAGCTCATCACTCCTCCAGGGGAAATACGGACGAGGTCGGCTCGCGCGGTATCCGCGAGCGCAACGAGCTTCGCGAACACGCGTCCACGATCTGGTTCCGACTGGCCTCCTTTTCTGCTCTAGTAGTTGTGTGTCTCCACTATCAGACACAGACCATAGTTTGGCCTGATTCTAACACAAAAGTGCATAGTTAAGCAAGCCAAACCAAGGCGGTTTCGTGTTCGTAAGGAGAGAAACGGCTAGTGTTCGACCGCGCAAGGCGCGGCGCGGAGGGCATCGCACTACTTGATGAACGGCGTCGTGGCACCCGAACGGCTGGCGCCGGTTCATCAGAGCACGAACGTCAGGCTGGGAGATCCCCGCCTCCTGCTGCCAGAGAGATCTCGGCGACCTGAGAGCCGGACGCCTAGCGGAAGCGCGCCTTGATGGCTCCCCAGCTCGAAGCTTCGACCGGGCTTCCGCACGGGGGGCACCCCTGCACGTATGGGCCGATGAGCATGCCGCAGTCGTTGTTGTCCGGCAGGCACGGCGAGTCGGCGCACAGCATGTAGTCGCCACCCTCGGGGTCACAGAACAGCGGGTCCTCGCAGAGGTTCCCGTTCGACGTCTCCTGCCCGGCTATCGGGCCTACCCAATCCCCCGACGGGTTGCCCCATACGATCGTGCAGGAGCAGTTCGCGAAACCGTCGCTCGCGTACACGGGCTCGCCGCCCGTGTTGTCCGATATCGAGCAGCACTCGATGGTGACCGTGGGGTCCTCATACGTCCCGTAGATTGTGATAGCCGGACCGCCGTACGCGTCCAGCATCTCATTGCCGGTGAACGTGCAGCCGTGCACCGTCGTCGGGTCGGAGTTCCAGATCTCGAGCGCCCCTCCCCAGCTCCCCGTGTTGCCCGCGAAGAGGCAATCGGTGAACGTCATCGGCGTCCCGTAGATCGAGACCACGCCGCCACCATCCCCCGTGTTCCCGACGAACTCGTTGCGCTCGAACGTGACGTTCGTCGATTCGTCGATGTAGAGGGCCGCGCCGTCGCCGTCCGACGTGTTCGACTCGAACCTCGAGTCGGTGACCGAGATCTGGGCCATCTCATCGAGGCTGACCCCGCCGCACAGGCCGGTGGGAGCCGAGTTCCCGATGAAATCGCAGTCGACGATGTCAAAGCTCAGGCCGTAGCTGGCATAGACGGCGCCGCCTTCTTCAGACACCTCGTTTCCGGTGAACGCACAAGCTGACAGGGTCACGACGCAGCCTTCGTCCGTCTCCAGCGCGCCCCCCCAGCCGTCGGACGTCGTGTTCCCGTCGAAGACGCAGTCAGTGAATCCGACGGTCGTGCTGTCCTGCGTCGAGACGGCGCCACCTCCCCACTCCGCCTCGTTGCCGTCGAACGTGCAGGCGGTGAAGCTGGCCGTCCCGTACTCCACCCACACGGCGCCAGCTGCCCCCTCGGAGTAGTTGTCCGAGAAGACGCAGTCGTCAAACGTCTGAGTGCTGCGTTCCTCGTTCTCGACGAAGACCGCGCCCGCTATGTACCCGGAGTAGTTGCCCGTGAAGGCACACGACTCGAACGTAACGCTCGAGGTGTCGCACAGAACCGCGCCCCCGAGGAAGCTGTATCCGTTCGTGAACGTGATGCCCTGGATCACTGCGCCGCTCGCCTGTGACACATGCAGAATCTGACTGGAGCCGCCACCATCTATCACGACGCAGCCTGCGTCGCCGGTAGCGCCGGCGATCGTGATGGGTTCGGCTACGTACAGCGCGCTCTCGTAATACGTGTTGCAGGCGATGAGCACGGTGTCGCCCGCCGATGCCGCCCCTATGCCGTCGGCTATCGTGGCTTCCTCGCCCGGAACCTCGATCGTCTCGGCTGCGGCGGCACCAGAAAGCGCAACGGCCACGCACACCGAGAGGAAGTAGACGGCAGTCGTCGTAGCCAACTGATGCTCCTTTCCAGATTGGGCCGCCGGGGCGGCCCGAGAGTAAGGCTTGTCTACGTGTTGATAGTGGCCCGCGGGAGTGGACCCGAGGCCGACTGTCGCCTGCAACGCGGGGCGCGGCCGGTAACGGCTAACGGAAGATCGCCTTGATAGCCCCCCACCTCGCCTCCTCCACCGGCGATTCGCAACCCTGACCGTACGCTCCCATCTGTACGCCACATCCGTTGCCGCCGGGCAGACACGGCGACGTGTCGTACAGCCGGTAGTCCTCCATCCCCATGTCGCAGAGCTGCGGATCCTCGGAGATGTTCCCGTCCAGGCCCGTCTGGTCGGCGATCGAGCCGCCGTAGTCGTCACCGGCGTTCCCGTAGACGTCGCAGCAGGAGATCGTGGGTATGTAAGACGGCGCGTCGACATACAGGCCGTCGGAGCTTCCGCTGAAGGCGATGATGCAGTTCGTGAGCGTGCCCGTGCCCGCGTAGCAGGTCACGTTGCCGCCTCGTTCGGAGGCCTCGTTGTCTACGATCGTGCAGCCCGTGATCTCGCCGCCCTGAAGCCACACTCCGCCCGCGTACTGCGTGAGAGCTTCGTTCCTGGCCACCAGGCAATCGACGAGCTTCGCGCCGGGGCCGTAGAGACGGACGCCGCCCGCCCTGCCGGCCGAGTTGCTGACGATCTCGCAGTCGCGGAATTCCAAGGGATCGTCCAGGGCCGCCGCGTACACACCCCCGGCGAGCGCCGTGCCGGGCGCCTCGTTGTCCTTGATCACGCAGCGCTCGAAGATCCCTGCCGCGTCCAGGACGGAGATGCCCGCCCCGTAGATCCCGGAGTTCTCCATGAAGAAACAGTCCTGGACGAGCGGGTTCCCCATGTCGCTAATGTAAAGACCGCCCCCCTTGGCTCCGGAGCCCTCGGCGGTGCAGGCGTAGAAGATACAGTTCACGATCGTGGGCGCGGCTCCCTCGACCCAGATCCCGCCTCCGTTGGACGAGGTGTACCCGCCCATGATACCCACGTCCTCAAGCGTGGCGTTGCCGCCGCCGGTCGCGCTGAAGCGAAATCCGCGGTGCTCCGCCCGCGCGCTTCCCTCGCAGTTGAGGTAGCAGGCCTCCGGGTCGCCCCCTACTGAGCGGATCGTCACGTCGACGGCGGGGACAACCACGTCCCTGTTCCCGTCGCCGGTGAACTCCCCGTCCGCAAGCTCGATCACATCGCCGCTCTCGATGCTGTCAACGGCGGCCTGAATCGTGGGGAAGTCGCCCAGCCCGTCGGGGCTCACTACGTAGGTCTCCGCCGAGGCGTTCCCGGTCGTGAGAGCCAAGGCTCCCAGTGCGAATGCGGACACAAACCGTACGACCGTGCGCATCGTGCCTCCTGTCTCTCCGCCGATTTCCGCTCGCCGACCGCCGGGGACCGTCGTGGCGTGCGTTGGCCGAGCCGTGACCGCGTCGCCGCCGAGCCTAGCCGCCCACGGTCACGCGGTTCCTACCCATCCGCTTGCTCTGCTTGAGCATCCCGTCGACTATGGAGAGGATCTCGGCAACCGAATCGCCCCACTTCGCTATCGAAGCCCCGACCGATATCGACGTCGCCACCTGTTCGCCGCTGCCAAGCGGGAGCGTGGAAACTGCCACGAGCGACTGGAACCTGTGCGCCACCTTGGCCAGCTCTCGCCTCTCCACGTTGAGGACAACGCACAGGAAGCGCCCGCCATCCCATCTTCCCACGAGATCGAGCGCGCGCGTGTTGTACAGAAGCGTCTGTCCAACCATACGGAGGAGATCGTCGCCGACGTCGCGGCCGTGGAGCCGGTTCGTCTCGCCGAGGTGATCGACGTCCATGAGTATGACGCCGAAGACGCGCCCGAAGCGCTCGAGCTCCGCGACACGCGTCTCGAGCTCCCGTTCCAGACACGCCCTGCTCGGAAGGCCGGTCAGCTCGTCCAGGAGCGACATGCGCTCGAGCTCGCGGAGCCTCTCCGTCCTCGCGACCGATGCGGAGTTGTCCGAGAAGACCTCGACGGCCCCGACGACGCTGCCCTCCTGGTCGTGGATCGGCGAGACGCGGATCAGCACCGGCACCCGGTGGCCCTTCTTGTGATGGAGGAAGACGCCGACCTCGCGCCGGCGCCCGTCTCTCAGCGTCTTCGCCAGCGGGCAATCGCCCTTGCAGAGATTGCGGCCGTCGGCGTCGACGTGCTCGAGTATGTCGTCCTGGCAGTGGCTCCCGACAACGTCCTTCGCCTTGTAGCCGGATAGCTTCTCGGCCGCCCTGTTCCAGTGGGTGATGCAGCGGTCGGTGTCGACAACGTAGGCGCCGTCGTAGAGGCTCTCGAAGACCCTCTCGAAGAGATCGTCGCCCTTCATGTCGCTCACCTCCTTCTCTCTCGTCCGGAGGTGATTCTACTCCTGTCGTGAGCGTTTCTCAACACGCAGGTGAACCTTCGGCGCCCCTGATAGCCGGGCTTCGCTCTGTGGTCACCGAACGAGCACGACCTTCGACACCGCCTTCTCCCCTGCGGTCTCGAGCCTGGCGAAGTAGACGCCCGCGGCGACCGGATTGCCCGCCTCGTCGCGGCCGTCCCAGTCGACCGAGACGGGGCCCGCCGGGCAGCGCCGCTCCAAGACCCGGGCGACCAGCCTGCCGGCCGCGTCGTAGACGCGTAGGCTCGCGTCGCTCTCGCAGGGCATGACGAACGAGAAGCGGGCGTCCGCGGTGGACGGGTTGGGCGCGCAGTGGAGCCGGCCGACCGTCTGCGGGTCACCATCGTCAGGCTCGACCACTCCGGTCGCGTCGCCGCAGTGACGCCCGAAGACGAACACCTCGTTCGTGCCGAGCACGTAGACGTTCTCACCCCACGCGCAGAGCCCCAGACTGAAGACCGGCTCCGCGCAATACTGCCCGACGACCTTCGGGTCCGACGGGTCCCGGACGTCGACGACGAAATAGTCGCCCTGCTCTCCGGACACGTACGCATAGCCCTCGCCTACCGCGACGTCCCACATCTTGCCGGGTACGCGCGTCGCCCCGAGAGTCGCGGGGCTTAAGGGGTCGCTGATGTCCAGAACGTAGAACCGCTCCCACCCGCACAGGTAGGCCAGGTCTCCTGCGACCTGCACGCCGTTCGCGGACCCCTGCGTCCCGCTCGACCACTCGCCGACGACCACGACGGTGTCCGGATAGCTCGTGTCCAGCGTCCAGAGGGAGACCTCCTCCGTGGCGGAATCGTGTCCGCTCGCGAGGCAGTACCCTTCCACAGCGTGAACTCCCATGACCTTGGCGTCATCGATGACCGTCTGGCAGACCGTGCTGATCGTGTCCGGGCTGCTCACATCGAGCACCCGCACGCCGCTCGGCCCGGTGGCCTGATAGGCCCGGCCGCCGAGGCAGTCCATGCCCAGCGAACCGAAGCCCGCATCTCCGACCGCCCCTCGCACGGGGTCGAGCGGATCGCTGACATCCACGTGATACGCCTCCGACCAGTAGGTCGAGACGATGGCGTCCTCGCTGCCGTTGAGCGCTACGCACATCGGCTCCGAACCTATGTACTCCCTTGAGGCCACGCCGTTAGTGGCACAGTCGACCACGTGCAGGCTGCAGCTCCAGGAAGTCACGAGTGCGTAGGGCCCCATCCCGACGATGTCGCAGGCGGACGGAACCGGAATCGTGGCCTCCGGCGCCACGACGTCGAGATCGCCGAGCGCGAAGCACTCGAGTCCGGCCCAGTCGCTCTCCCACTCGTGTTCGCGGCTGCCCAGTATGAGCGTCTCCGTGGTCATGCAGACGGCCTGCCCGTCGCCATACGATTCGACCATGCGCTCGAGAACCGGGTTCTCGTAACCGGTGCCCTCGACGCTAACGACGTCGACGCCGTAATCGTGCGGCAGCCAGAAGCGGTAGTGCGCGTACGCCATGTCCTCCGGAAGCCGGTTGAGCTCGACGCTCGTCACAAGCGACGGGGACGACGGCGTGGTGACGTCGTACACATCGAGCCAGGCGTCGTGACCATCGATCCTGGTGACGAAGACGTAGTGGTCGCGCACGACCAGGTCGCGGAACTCGTGGTCCGTGGGCTCGACCGTGAGAAGCGTCGGGCCGCTCGTCGTGTCGACCTCGACCACGCCGAGTCCGTCCGTGCCCATTGCGCAGAAGGCGTACTGATCCTCCAGACCCATCATCACATCGTGGACCGGCCCGTGCATTGAGACCGAATCGATGAGCGTGGGGTAGCAGGGAGAGCCGTATCGAAAGATGTCGAGGCCGAACTCCGTTCCCACGACGAGCACCTCGCGCGTGGCTGCAACGCAGTAGGGGTAGCCGTTCGTGACCTGGGACCCACACAAGACCGGCTCAGAGGGATCGGTCGCATCGACCGTCAGGATTCTGTTGCCGCTGTCCGGCACGAACAGGTACGGCGGGCACCACATCACGTTCAGAGCATCGTTGAGACCGGCGTTGTCCCCAACAAGGAACGGTCCGTACGGATCGCTCACATCATAGATCTCGATGCCGCCGGACTGGCGACAGACGGCAATAAGGTCGCTGTGCCTGTCCATCTCGACGACCGGGTTCGAGTTCGTGAACGGCTCCGCGTGCTGGAAGTGCAGATGGCTCTCGTAGTCGACGCACGTGGCCTGAGCCTCCGCCGCGTCTAGTGAAAGAAGAAGAGCGGTCAGAGCAGGTAGCGCCAATATGGACAGGGCCAACGCAATCGGCGGTCGAGTAATCAATCTCGTCTCCTTTGCTGAGCGCTTTCGCAGTCGGGCATCAGCCGCCATCTCTGGACAAACTATGGTTGCATTATACCACCCATCTCTTGACGAGCGCAACCAACATGGTGCCTTCACTCGATCAGCCCTGAAGTCCCTTCGGAGCCTGGCTTCGTCGCAACCAGATCGTGGCTCTTCGGACTCTAACGGGCAAGGCATGAAGCCACTTCCGGCACAAAGGTGGACGATGCTATACTAGCTTGGTCTTGGGAAACCCGGTCTCGCTGTCATGCGACCCTCCGGTGTAGGCCGCACGCGCGGGACAGCGCCAGGGACCCCGCGCACCCGCCCGACCTTCTGACGGCGCATCGCACGCGGTGGCGCGGGTCGATCCCCATCCCGCCGAGCCTTCGGCATCCGAGGAGGGAACAGCAATGACAAGACATCCGGCGTTCCTTGCAGCGGCGCTCGCCGTGACGGCGGCAGCGCTTGCCTTTCCGGCCCCCGCGGTGGGCGCCACATACACGGTCGATCAGGGCGGCGGAGGCACTCACACCACGATCGGTGCCGCCGTAGCCTCGGCCGCGTCGGGCGACACGGTCCTGATCGGAGCGGGAACATACCAGGGCGCCGGCAACACGAACGTAGACCTTTCCGGCAAGAACCTCGTCATAAGGTCTACAAGCGGCGCGGCATTCACGATCATCGACTGCGAGCGCATAGGTCCCAACACGCGCGCGTTCTACCTCCACTCTGGTGAGGACACGACGTGCGTGATCGAGGACCTCACCATCCTGCGTGGCTACGCCATCTCCGGCGCGGGGATCTGGTGCGACGGGGCATCCCCGAAGATCGTCTCGTGCAGTTTCGACAGCTGTGGAGTGGCCTACGGCACCGTCAGGCTCGACAACTCGAACGCCCGGGTCATCGACTGCGCCTTCGACCGCTGCAGCGTCTTCGTCGCGGGGGCCGCCTTCTACATCTCCAACTCCTCCCCCGTCATCCGGAACACGAGCATCGACTCGTGCTCCTCCGGGTTCCACGGGGGCGGCATGATGATCCTGGACGGCGGCTCGACTACGATGTACGACGTCATTCTGACCGGATGCTCCTCCGGCGGCGACGGCGCGGGCATCTACTGCCAGGACGCGCCTCCCACGCTGACGCGGGTCGACTTCGTCGGCAACGTGGCCGACACCACGCGCGGAGGAGGTCTCTACATCAACTGCGACGCCACGCTCAACGACTGCTCGTTCGTGGGGAACGTCGCCGGCCAGGAGGGCGGCGGTGTCTTCTGCTGGGGCTCGTATCTGGACCTGAACGGTTGCAGCTTCGTCGAGAACGACGCGTCCGCCGGAGGCGGCATATACGGCGAGGACGCGCTGTTCGACGTCGAGGGCTGCGTCTTCCAGGGAAACACGGCCGGCATGGGCGGTGCGGCGTGCGCGCAGGGTGGAGTCCCCTCCTTCACCGGCGCCGACTTCGACGAGAACACCGCCGCGGTCTACGGCGGTGGCCTGGCCCTCCTGGACGCCTTCGCGAGCGTCGAGCAGTGCTCCTTCACGAGCAACGAGGCCTGGGACGGGTGCGCGGTCTACTGTAGCGGACCCGCCGACCCGACGATCAGCGAGTGCACGCTC
>WJLY01000179.1 GCA_014728245.1 Candidatus Effluviviaceae Genus IV sp. | reverse complement strand
TGACGATCGGCGGTTCCGGGGACGTTGCGGTGCTGACGTTCCGCGCGCTCGGTGGCACTTACGAGCTTGCGTTCGAGGACGCGGTTCTGCGAGGTGCGGAGAACGAGGATCTGGCCGCGGAGCTTGGCGATCTCGAGTCGAAGCCCGAGATCCCGCGAGTGTTCCGTCTGGTTCAGAACAGTCCGAACCCGTTCAACCCGGTGACGAGCATCGCTTATCACGTGCCTCAGAAGAGCGAGGTATCGATCCGGGTGTACGACGTCACTGGCCGTCTTGTACGGACGCTTGTTGACGGGATGGAAGCGCCGGGCGTCCACGAGGCGGTGTGGGACGGCCGGAGCGACAGAGGAGAGTCGGTGGGGAGCGGAGTCTACTTCTGCGTGATGGAGGCCGCGGGCTTCCATGACAGCAGGAAGATGACGCTTCTCAAGTAGTGTTCTAGCCGTAGGCGGGGCTGCGCTCCCGAGAGCGGCGCGCGGTCCCGCCTGCCGTGGTTGCGGAGGTGCGGGCAAGCGGCGTGCCCGCAGGAAACAGAGGACCCGCATGGCGCGGGAAGGAGGAGTTAGAGATGCGAGCGATCGTATTCGCGATGACTCTGGCTCTCTCGGTGCTGATAGCTGTGCCGGCGATGGGTAACTCGGTCAGCAGCAGCACCATGGAGTTCGAGGGAACGCTCACCGACAACGGGGACGGCACCTACAGCGGCGTCATCCCCATGATTGACAATGCAGGATACGACATCTACGGCGAAGAGGGCGGGACCGCCTGGTTCGGCAACGATCCAGGCTCAGGCCCCGTCTGGACCAGCCAGGCCATCGGCGCCGACCACGACGCCTGGCCCACCTGGACTCCCGACACGCCGGACTGGTATCAGTACAGCCTGGAGCTCTACGTGGACGGCAGCACCGACAAGTGGGCCGTTCGCAACCACCCCGGCGCTGATGCGACGCATCCCTGGTACGACGAGGGGCAGTGGGGTGCCGGCGGCCTGCCCGCCAAGGGCGTCCCCATGTCGGGCGTCATGGACTACTCCAACCTCTATGCCGCTGAGACGGACCTGGGCGCCTATCTGCCCGGCACCGGCACGCCGGAGATCCCCGGCGGCGCGGCCGGCTACGGCGGCGGCCCCGCAGCTTGGGACATGGACTGGAGCTGGGGCAGCGAGGTAGTGCCCCTGGAGTACGCGGGGTTCGACATCGACATCCAGGAGATCACCCGCGGCACGTACCAGGTGACGCTGACTCCCACCGCTCTCACTGAGGTCTGGGTGGACGACGACTACACGTCCGTCACACCCGGCTGGGGCGGCACGCACTTCGCCACGATCCAGGACGCGGTCGACGCGATCGACTACGGCACTGTGAACGTCGCCGCAGGCGAGTACGTCGAGCAGGTTCACATCACGAAGGACGATGTGGACATCGTCGGTGCGGGCGATGACGTAGTGACCATCAAGTCGCCCGCGACGCTGACGGAGTTTTTCACCACCAGTGGTGATAACTACCCCATAGTCTTCGTGGACGGCGCCACAGGTGTCGATATCTATGGCGTCACAATCGACGGCGACGGCCAGGGCAACGCGAACCCCCGCTTTGTCGGGCTCGGTTTCTGGAACGGCGATGGCAGTCTCAACGATGCTACGGTCATCAACGTCATGGAAACGCCCTTCAGCGGCGCCCAGCACGGTGTCGGGGTCTACGCGAACAACGACGGCGGCGGGCCTTACGCGCTCACACTCACCGATGTAGATGTCGAGGACTTCCAGAAGAACGGTGTGACGCTGGCCGGAGCAGGGCTTACGGCCACTCTGACCAGGGTCGACGCGGTCGGGCAGGGCCACACGAGCGTGACCGCGCAGAACGGGATCCAGGTGTCATCGGGCGCCGAGGCGACTCTCGAGGACTGCACCGTGTCCGACATCGGCTACACAGGGACCGGCTGGGTCGCGTGCGGTTTCCTCTTCATCGAGGCAGGCCAGGTGGACATGACGGGCTCCTGCTCGGTCAGCAATTCCCAGACGTCCGTGGCCTACCAGGAGACCGACGGTTCCGTCGCGGGCCTCTCCGTGAGTTCCGGCGGTATCGACAGCGCCGAGGGCATCCGGGTGATCGACTACGGTTACTCCTTCACCCGGGACGACATGCTGCCTGACCCGGTCTCGCCGTTCGGGGAGTTCGGGCCCGGAGCCAGAGGGACCGCAACTACCGTCACAATGAGCGACATCACATTGACCGGCGTGCACTACGGCGGCGACTACGGGCTCTCGCTCTGGTCGCTTGGTGACGATGTCAGCGTGACGGTGAGCGGCGCCGACCTCACCGACTGGGAGTACGGCGTCGTGGCGTATGAGGATGGGAGTACCATTGCTGTCGACGTCAGCTCATCTTCGATCGTCAGCAACGACTTCGGGTACTGGACCAACTCGGCCGACGTCCAGGGAGGCGAGTTCAACTGGTGGGGCGATGCGGCGGGTCCGACAACCGCAAAGTCGGGCGACGGGGTCAGCGAGAAGGTCGACTACAGCCCCTGGTACGCTGACGTTCCCGGAACCTCGCCCATGCCTCTCGGCACCGACGATTCGATCCAGGACGCGATCGACGCGGCGGCCCCGGGCGGCGTCGTCACGGTCGGTCCTGGAACCTATGACGAAATGCTCTCCGTCGACAAGGCGCTCACGCTCCGCGGCGCCAACTGGGGAATCCATCCTGCCATAGGAACGCATCCTACGGAGGTCGTAGGAACCCGGGGGCCGGAGACAATACTCAGCCACAACGGGATGTATGCGCTCCGTCCGGCGGCCGACGACATCACGCTCGACGGGTTCATGTTCACAGGCGACGGCGGTCGGATCATCGACACCTATGCCGACGCGAACGACTTCCACCTTACCAACTGCATCTTCGACAATGACGCCGTCGGAACGACAGTCGGAGTGATCCAGTTTGGCGGAGGCAGCCATACCGGCGCGCTGTTCGACTTCAACCTCTTCCAGGATCGCGGCGATCACACGCTCTACAACGGCGGCGGCCCCTGGGACGGCCTGACCATCGAGTACAACAAGTTCAACGTCGAAGGCGACGCGGTCTTCTGGGCTGCCTCTCCGCTGGTCGATGGCGTGATCAGAGGCAATGAATTCGACGGCACGATTGGCGGGACGCCGGGTCTCGGCTTCTGCACGGTCAACATCGGCCAGGGCGGCAACATGGTCGTGGAGGACAACTACGTCCACGATGTCCAGTATTCGGCATTCCAGATCGGCATCATCGACGGCGCCGTCCGGGACAATGTGTTCGAGCGGATCTACCCCTATCCCGGCTACTGGGGAACCTGCTTCGAGCTGTGGGGCGGGCAGTACGGGACGGCCGTTTCCGATAACGTCGAAGTCACCGGCAACGTCTTCAACATCAACGACGTCGCCGGCGCGGCGGAGCCCTCGCACGGCCTTCGCCTGCGCGCTCCCGAGAGCGGCTCGGGTATCGACGGTTCGACCATCGTCTGCCGCGACAACCTCTTCCTCGACGGGGGCGAGCACCCCGACTGCGTTGCCATCTGGCACCAGGGAGATACGACGACAGATGTCGATGCCGAGCAGAACTGGTGGGGAGACCCGAGCGGCCCCACGCACACGAGCAACCCAACGGGCACCGGAGCGAGTTCCGGCGACCACGTCGACTTCGATCCGTGGCTCGGCGGGAACATCTACTGCGATCCGGACCCGCTCGACATCACCGAAGGCATGAGCCACGGTGACATCGACGTCGAGTACCTGGGCGGCGGCAGCGGGCTCCTCTACAGCTACTCCGTAACC
>WJLY01000178.1 GCA_014728245.1 Candidatus Effluviviaceae Genus IV sp. | reverse complement strand
TGTACGAACCCTCGGGAGTCCCGTCCGTTCCGTACCGCTCGATCTTCGCCGTCGTCGTGTCGGCGTAGGTCATCCAGAGGCAGTCGCGGACCTCGTCGTAGGCGAGGCCGTACCTGAACCCGTCACCGGCGGGTATGATCGGCTCGATGTTGTCCGGCGGGCCGTCCCAAGTTCCGCCCCAGAGGACTTTGTACACGGCGTTGTTGTAGTTGCAGCAGTAGAAGTACGTGCCGTCGTAGGCGAGGCCGCGGTTCGGGGTGAGGGGCCCGCCGAACCAACCGACGGAGTTCCCCGAGGAGTCGAAGCCCCGGATTCTCCCGTCCTCGCTCCCGAACATGTACGTCCCGTCGTAGGCGAGGTCCCTGGCGCCCCATTCGGTGCCGCCCTCCTGCACGTAGCTCTCGACGAATGTGCCCTCCGGCGTGTAGACCCAGAACATGGTGGTGTCCGCGTGGCTGAAGGGCTGGCCCGACGAGACCCAGAGGTTCGTGCCGTCGAAGCCGATGCCCCAGCTCCAGGCGTCGTGGACCTCGAACTCGCCTACGATGGCGAAGGAGCACCGGTCGTCGCCGGAGAGCGGAGGGCCGGAGAACGCAGGGCCGGTGAGCGCAACGGAAACAGCGATGACCAGTATGAGCGAAGCGCGCATGACGTCCTCCTCGTGTGACTGCGTTCGGGATGGAACCGATACCCAATTGTCAAAAGGCAGCGTACCATTAAACCACGCCACGAGCGCGTGCGCACTAGTTTTTCGTACTCGCCGCTCTCTAGCGCAATCCGGCGGCGGTATGACGCTCCAACGCTGGTTCTCCCGGACACGTTGTGGTACGTTGAGGTCAAGGACACGCTGAATTCCGGCATCTGGAGGCCAACATGTTCTCGCGAACAGAACCGCCGACTGCACTCGCTACGACTCTCGGAGCGTCCGACCGGCGTTGGTCGTCTTCTCGCTCTTCGTCAGGCGAGCCGGACGTGCGATCGAAGCCGCGTCGCGGACGCCACACGCTCGCAACATACAGGACGTGTCTCGTTGTGCTCGCGACGTGCGCCGCTGTGCTCGCAGCCTTCTGCGGCCCGGCGCTCGCCGACTACCAGCAGGACTGGGTCGAGCACTGGGACGGCTCGGGCTCTGATGACCGGGGTCTCGAGGTCGTCGCTGACGTGTCGGGCGACGTCTACGTGATGGCGAAGTCCTACAATGGCTCCGACAACGACTACGCCGTCCTCAAATACGGCGGGGACACGCACGCGCTCCTGTGGGAGCGCGTCTACGACCGCGGCGACGAGGACACGCCGCGCGGCATCGCTGTCGGCGACGGAGGCGTCTTCGTCACCGGCGAGAGCTGGAACGGCTCGGACTACGACTACCTGACGCTGCGCCTGGACGCATCGACCGGCACGGTCGACTGGCACAAGGTCTACGACAACGGTCGCGACGACGAGGCCTGGGGCGTGGCATTCAACGACCTGGACGGCGCCATTTACGTCACCGGCGAGAGCAAGAGCCTCTTCAACGATGACGTCCGAACGATCCGCTACGACTCCACGAGCGGCGCTCTCGAGTGGAGCAAGAAGTACAACGGCGGGCTGAACGACTACGCCACCGCGGTCACGGTCGACGAGGTGGGCTATGTCTACGTGGTGGGCGGCACGGGTCGGAGCCTGACGGGGATGAACTTCCTAACGATCCTCTACAACAACATGGGAACCGAGCTGTGGGTCGAGCACCGCGACGGCCCGGGCTCGATCGAGAGCGATCCGGACATCGCCTGGGACGTCGCGACCGACGGCACGACCATCTACGTCACCGGACAGATGAACGGTTTCCTCGAGGATCTGGATTACGGCACCGTCGCCTACCGCAAGTCGGACGGTTACGAGCACTGGTGCGAGCTCTACGAAGGCGCGGCAAGTGGCATCGACAAGGCGCGCGCGGTCGAGCTGGCGGACGACGGATCCGTCTGGGTGACGGGCACCGTGCTCAACAGTTCCTCATGGAATCAGTCGTGCATCGCTACCGTGCAGTACAGCTCGTCGGGAAGCGTGTTGGGCGAGGACGTTCACTGCTCCGGGATGTCGAACGCGACAGAAGAGGGGAGAGACGTCGCTCTCGATTCCTCCGGGAGAGCGTGGGTAGCGGGAAGACTCATGAGTCCGTCCTACGACTACAACTACTCGCTCACGTCGTACGACTACGGGTGCTCGGAGGTCTGGTCGGGCACGTACGATCGGGACGGCGCCGATGACGACGCGTACGGTGTCGCCACGTCCGGCGACGCCGTCTACGTGACCGGGGAGACCGCGAGCGGCGACACCGACGTCACGACCGCGAAATTCGTCTACTTCGAGCCGGTTCAGGAGATCACGACCCTCGAGCCCTCGGGCGGCGAGCGCTGGCACGTCGGCACGGAACGCGTTATCACGTGGACGTCGGAGAATGTGACCGACGTGAAGCTCGAGTACACGGCCGAATGGGGAGTGCCGTCCCCGACGTGGCACACGATCACCGCGAGCACGCCGTCGGACGGTTCATACACGTGGGAGGTGCCGCTCATCGCGGGCGAGCCCTCCGGCGATTGCCGCATCCGCGTGTCCGACGCCGCGGACGGCGACCCGAGCGATGTGACGGACGGCTCGTTCGAGATCTACCGTTTCCTTGTGACGCGCGACGGATTCGAGTTCGCCAACACGACGTGGCACTCGACGATCGACACGATGTGGGCCTCAGCCTGCTGGCCGGACTACAACGACGCGCTCTACGCCCACTGGCCGTTCTTCGACTGGGATGCGGTGCTTGAGGCGCGGATGGGAGCGACGGACCCTCCGATGCCTGGAGATTCGGCCTTCCCGAGCTGGCCGCTCTTCGTGGAGGCGTTCGGCGAGTCGAGGTGCTACTTCGACCCGCCGCCCGGGGACGTGGTCTTCCGACCGTCGGCCGTCTTCTATTGGCTGGCGCTTCCCAAGCTGCACTGGGGATCGTGCTTCGGGTTCAGCATCTCGAGCAGTCTCGTCTTCAACGAGCAGATGCCGCTCGGGTCGGTGTTCCCGGGCTACTCTGAGCTTCACGACGTGCCGCGGGGGAGCTGTCCGGACGAGGACTTCGATACGGCCAGGAGCTTCGTCAACGTCTACCAGACGCACGAGTTTGGCGCGCAGCATGTCGTCCATCACGCCAACCAGTTGCTCACCAAACAACCGTCCGAGACACTCTCCGACGTGCAGGCCATCCTGAACGACGAGACGCGCAGTCACACCGCGATGGCGATGTGGAAGGGCGTGGGTCTGGAGGGGCACGTCGTGGTCCCGATCGACGTGGAGCAGGACCCGGTCGACCCGGACGTCTGGTACATCCACACATACGAGAACTTTCACCCCGACGGGCGCCTGTGCCGGGTGAAGGTGGACACCTCCACCGAAACCTGGACCTATCTGGCCGACGGATTCATCGAGGGGAACTGGACGGGGCAGGGCAGCCGCCTGTTCCTCATGGAGCCGACGTCCGAATACATGGACGAGTGCCTGCTCCCGCACGAGCTTCCGGGGCAGGTGGAGATACTCGCGAACCCGCGGGTGTACGGGTCGTTCCAATCGGGCTCAAAGAGCAGGGGACTCATCGGCGACTTCACACTCTACACGTCGGTCATGCCGCTCGCGCTCGAGGACGACCACTGGACGTGCGACTTCGACTCCCTTTCCGACGGCCACTTCTCGTGGGGCGTCTTCACCGATCAGGGAAACGGGCTCTACTACGAGCGCGCGGACGCCGCGGAGAACGAGGAAGAGGACATGCGCTACGCGGGCGACGGCGCCACCGCCACAGTGTTGAACCCCGGTCCCGGCACGAGGACCCACAGCATGACCGCGGTCAAGGCCGGGACGTACGAGGAGAGCGTCTGC
>WJLY01000177.1 GCA_014728245.1 Candidatus Effluviviaceae Genus IV sp. | reverse complement strand
GCCCGCGCGCCCGCGACCGCGCGTCCGCCCGGAGACGCGGAACTCCCGGCCCGCCCGCGTCGGGGCTAGGCCGGCGCTTCCTCGCGCGCGGCGCGCTTCTCCTCGAGCCTGCGCAGGATCCACTCGATCCACTCGTCCATCCCCTCGCCCTTGAGAGCCGAGAGCCTCAGCACGTCGCAGCTCTCGTTCAGGACGCCGATCTCCTTCTCGGCGCGGGCGGGATCGTAGGGCAGGTATTCGACGAGGTCTATCTTGTTTATGACCGCCACCGAAGACTCGTGGAAGATCGCCGGATACTTCATCGGCTTGTCGTCGCCTTCGGTAGTCGAGAGGAGCACGACCTTCGCGTCCTCACCCAGGTCGTAGGTCGAGGGGCAGATCAGGTTGCCGACGTTCTCGATGAAGACGACGTCGGCTTCGTCGAGATCCAGTTCCGGCATCACCCCGGCCACCATCTTCGCGCTCAAGTGGCAGCCGCCGCCCGTGTTGATCTGCACGCCTCCCGCCCCATGCGCCTTGACCCGCTCGATGTCGCGGTCGGTGCTCACGTCCCCTTCGATCACGAGGACCCGAACCTGGCCCGCCAGCCTGTCGAGCGTGCCCTCCAGCAAAGTCGTCTTTCCCGACCCGGGTGAGCTTATGAGATTCAGGACCAGAACACCCGCCTCCCCGAACCTGGCCCGGTTCTCGGCCGCCATCCGATCGTTCTCGCTCAGGATCTTCTTCTTGACGTCCACCTTCGCCATCGTTCCCCCTGTCTTCACAGCCAACGCTTCCTCCTGAAGTAGGCGATCATCGCCAGCGCAATGATCAACATCACGCCAAGCGCCGCGGGATACGCCCACGGGTAGGCCAGTTCAGGCATGTGCTGGAAGTTCATGCCGTATACGCCCGCCACGAACGTGATGGGAATGAAGATCGTGGCGATGATCGTGAGCACCTTCATCACTTCGTTCATCCGGTTGCTCACACTCGACAGATAGGTGTCGAACATGCCCGAGATCATGTCGCGGTACGACTCCAGTGTCTCGATGACCTGTATCGTGTGGTCGTAGACGTCGCGTAGATAGGGTCCCGTGCTCTCCTTAACGAGCGCGGACTCGCTTCTCTCCATGGCCGACGCGACCTCCCGCAGAGGCCAGACGGACCGTCGAAGATGGCCCAGGTCTTTCCGCAGCGTCTGTATGTTCCTGAGCGTGTCGGGCGTAGGATCTCCGATCGTCTCGTCGCCCAGTTCCTCGATGTGGTCGCCGATCCTCTCGAGGATGACGAAGTAGTGATCGACGATCGCGTCAACGAGCGCGTAGGCGAGGTAGTCAGGGCCCGCCCCGCGGATGCGGCCGGCAGACGTTCTCAGGCGGTCTCGGATGGCCCCGAACGGATCCGCCTCGAACTCCTGGAACGAGATCACGAAGTTGCGTCCGAGCACCAGGGCTATCTGCTCAGTCCGGATGTCGCGCTTCTCCTCCAGATAGTGCATCGTGCGAACGACCAGGAACACGTAGTCGCCGTGGTCCTCGAACTTCGGCCGCTGCCGCGTGTTCAGGATATCCTCGAGGACAAGCGGATGCAGCCCGAAGGCGGCGCCGATCTCCTCGATGACGGCCGTCTCGTGGAGTCCGACCAGATTGAGCCACGTGACAGTGGGAAGCTCCTTGAAGGGAAGCGACTCCTGAACGGACTCGAGGTCCCGCTCTTCCAGGCGGTCGGGACCGTAGTCCATGAGCTGCAAGCGGACGCGCTCGGTCTGCCTCTCTCCCGTGTAGACCAGAGTCCCCGGAGGCAGTCCGGGTTCCTTCGCTCTTCGTCCCCTCACACGCCTCTTGGCTGCCACGGGCGATCACCTCCCTCCTCGTCGGGGCGAAGGGCTTCCGCCCCCCGGCTCACGCGGTCCTTTCGTCCTCCTCAAGATAGGCGTTCTCCACGTACTGCGAGATCATCCTCTGCGCGTTGAAGAAGGAGCCGTTGAGCGCGATCGCCGATCGCATGACACGCGCGTACTCGTCCGGCCGGTTGTGGAAGAGCGGCAGTATGGCTCCCTCAAGCTTCTCATAGAGCGAATCGCTCTCTCGCTCGTCGTCGCTCTCCACGTTCCACGGATCGCCGACCGACCACCCGGTGACGCCCTCCACGTGCCCCTCGATCCACCACCCGTCGAGCACGCTCAGGCTGGGCACGCCGTTCAGCGCCGCCTTCATCCCGCTCGTACCCGACGCCTCCTGGGGCTTCCTCGGCGTGTTGAGCCATAGATCGACGCCGGAGGTCAGAAGGGCTCCGAGCCTGACGTCGTAGTCCTCAAGGTAGACCACAGGGATGTCGCCCTCGAGTTCGGCCGCCGCGCGGTACACGTCGCGAATGACCTCTTTGCCCGCGTCATCTTTCGGATGCGCCTTGCCTGAGAAGACCAGTTGCATGGGCCCGGCCCACCTGGCGATGCTGCGGAGACGCTCCAGGTCCCGGAATATCAGTTTGTGCCGCTTGTAGAGCGTCGCCCGCCGGGCGAAACCCGCGAGCAGCGCTTCCGGATCGAGCGCCCGCCCGGTCCTCTTCTTCACCTCGTCCAGGAGGAGCTTCTTCGCTTGCCGGTGCGCGCCCATCACGTGATCCCTGGAGATGCTCACAGCATACCGGAGATAACGATTGTCTCGTCTCCACTCCGGTACGTTGCGGTCGAAGAGCTCCGCCAGCGGCTTCGACGTCCAGGTCTCGGCGTGCACCCCGTTGGTTATCGAATCGAAGGGGTACCCGGGAAACATCCCCTCGGAGATCTTCTCGTGGCGCATGGAGACGCCGTTCACGTAGTGACTGCAACGCAGGCCGAGGTATGTCATGTTCAGCTCTCCGTCCCGCAGGCAGCCGGCGCTCTCGAGACCTTCCGTCTCGGCGTCCCCCAGGACGCGCCGGACGAGATCGACCGGAAACCTGTCGTGGCCCGCGGGAACCGGCGTGTGTGTCGTGAAGACGCACCTGCTGCGCACTCCCTCCCGCTCCTCCGCGCTGGCCGTGGCCACGCCTTCGGACCCGACTTCCTGCGCGAGGAGAGACAACGACAGGAGCGCGGAGTGTCCCTCGTTCATGTGGAAGATCCGAGGCCTGTGCCCGAGCGCCCTGAGCATGGCGACGCCTCCCATTCCGAGGATGACCTCCTGCGCGAGCCGGTAGCGCGGGCCCCCGCCGTACAGCGTGCCCGTCAGCTTCCGGTCCCACGGATCGTTCTCGGGGAGGTCGGCGTCGAGGAAGTACACAGGTACCTGGTGACCGTCCCGGCCCTCTATCGCGAAGAGCCACGGCCTGATCGCGACGTCCCGGCCCTCGATCGACACCGACGCCCTCTCCGGTAGCGGCGTCAAGAACTCCCTCGGGTCCCACTCCCAGGGCTCCTCCGTCTGGCGGCCTTCCTCGTCGAGCCGCTGCCGGAAGTAGCCGGCGCGATACAGCAGAGTTATGCCCATGAGCGGCGCGCGCACGTCTGCCGCTGCCTTGAGAGTGTCGCCGGCGAGCACACCCAGTCCGCCGCTGTAGGTCGGCATGGACTGGTCCAGGGCGACCTCCATGGTGAAGTAGCCTACTTCTCCGACCCGCGCGGCCGAGTCGAGTCGCACGTTACCTCCTCTGTGCCGAGTACTACGGTCAGACCTGACAGCCGAGGCGCGCTTCCGCCCCACGGAGTTCCTCGCGCCGCAATGCCCGAGGCTCGAAGACCCGTCATTCGTCTATCTCCAGTTCCCTGATTGAGAGCTCCATGCCGGAGACGATCTCGATCGAGATGGACTCGCAGTGAGGGCACCCCAGGGCGATCTCCTTGTACTCAAAGGTCTTCCCGCACGAACGACAGCGCCCGACCAGCGGTATCT
>WJLY01000176.1 GCA_014728245.1 Candidatus Effluviviaceae Genus IV sp. | reverse complement strand
GCTCAGACAACCCCATTTCTCGTGCGAGCGCTACTGAGTACTCAGTCACTCTCTCCGAATGGCCTCTCGTAAAGGGATCGCTCGCGTCTATCGCAGAAGTCAATGCCCTTACCGTGTCAATGTGGACCTGTCTCATATCAGTGTAGAGCTTGAAGGAGTACCTAGCGAGAAGCAGCGGCACCAAGAACAGGGCGACGCCCGGAATCCCAATCTCACGGTAGATGACGACGATAATCGCGCCCAGAGGGACGAAACCGACAAGATGAGTGAGTGTTGTCCACAGATAAGTGCTTTGCCAAATCCTCCAAGCGTTGGCTCGCTCGTGCAGAGCAACTACTAGACTGACCCCAAATGTATCTATCAGGAAGTACGTGATTCCCATGGCAGCCAACGGCACAACCAAGTCACCCACAGAGTCAGCGCTGCGGCCCCCTGCTGCATCAAAGACCAGCCCGGCTGCCATTATCGTGATGACGAATAGACAGACGTTGAATAGCACTTTGTGCGGCGCTTGCCGCGAGAAGACCAGAGAAGTCAGCACGCTACTGACCGCTGCGATCATTGCTGCGACTATGGGGCCGAACACCACAATGGCGGCGTAGTCAAGTGCTGAGGATACCGTTATGTAGGCACGAGAACCCGGTAGCATTATGGGGCTCAGCTCTGCGACTGTTGCAAAGGCAAGCCACCAGAACACAGGTATCCAAGAATCCGCACTGGCATCCGGAAACGCCATTACGGCGAGCACCGATCCTGTCGCGACTACTAACAGGTAGTAGGCTTTGAATAGAGGACGTGTCCCAGCGAATGGGCCACCTGCATTGTCGGGAGCCAAGTCACGTTCCTCTTGAGGGAAGGGTGGGCCGGCAAAGGTCTTAGGTATGGCTACGCCCAGCCAGACCTGCCACTAAGGAGTATCTCCAGCATCAGGTTAATGAAGAACAAAATCCCACCTCCTCTTCGCGTTCAGTACCCCTGACCGCAAGCATCCGCTGACTCTCGGTGCGATTCAAGCCAGGGGCAAAAGGGGCAAACGCGCTTCGCTATTGAGGCGTGATTTCGCTCCGCTCCATGCTAGGCGAACTAGCTATCCGATGCCGGCCCGACTTCGTATTCGGTAGGTTCCTTCGGCCTGCAACGCCTGAGGAACCTGTTGACTGCACCCAGCGTGGCGAGGGCGGCGGCCCTTGCCGTGTCCCGGTTCGTCGGACACGCACCCACGAGGTCCTTTTCCTCGCCGTCGGCCAGAAGGCAGATGTTCACGACTACGGTCGGCCTGCCGCCTACCGTGACCTCTTTCACGGCGCTAACAGAGAAGACCTGGTCGCCTTCGAAGAACCTCTGCACCGCTCTCAACGTCGCTTCAGAGACGATCCTGAGCACCGAGTCCGGCGCGTCGACGCCCTCGGCCGAGGCTATCGTGTCCAGTCCGTTCAGCGCCAGCTCGACCCTCGCTTCGGCCTTGAGCTGCGATTGGGCGACGCTGACCCCGATGAACCTGACCCTGCGCTCATCCGGCCACAGGTATCTGCCGGAAGGCGTTTCCTCGGGCTCGAACTCAACGTCCGGCTCAGGGCCCGGTTCCTCCGCTGCCTCCTCGCCCTCATCTACCTGCGCGATGCTGATCTTGCGGTGGTCGATCCTGAGGCCGAGCTTCGCAACGAGCATTGACTCCACGTCGCGCGCGATCTGCTTGGGGCTCCTGCCTGCGGAGGCGACGGCGTGAATTTCGAGTATACCACCGTCCTCGTCCGCGACAATGCGCGCTGATTTCACGTCCCGCAGGCCCGTCAGGGTCTTCTCAACGTCTTCCTGCGGGAAGACCTTCTCTCGTCCGCGAAGTAGCATGGGTGCGTCTCCATGGTGCATGCCTGGTGCAACTCAGAAGACCGACGGGACACTACCATAAACATTCTATCATGGGCACTAGTCAAGGGGAAACCGCGTGGACCAGCGGTCCGTGAGCCTCTACATCCGCTCCGGAGCGTCGATCCCGAGCAGCCGCAGGCCGTTTCCCAGCACTGTCTTCACCGCCTGCGAGAGGAAGAGGCGCGCGTCCGTGACCTGCGGATCGTCCGTCACTATGCGGTTGTCATGGTAGTAAGAGTGGAATCTGGACGATACGTCCCTGAGGTAGGTCGTGATCCGGTGTGGCTCCCTCGCCTGGGCCGCTCCCTCGACCTGCCTCGGGAACTCCGACAGCAGCAGAATGAGCGGCCGCCCACCTTCGGCGTCTATGCCCGAAAGGTCAACCGCATCCGGGGCGGGAATATCGGTCCCTCTCTCGCGCGCGAACCGGATCAGGCTGGCGACGCGGGCGTGGGCGTACTGAACGTAGAAGACCGGGTTCTCGTCGGTCTGCTCGCGGGCCAGGTCCAGGTCGAAGTCCAGATGCGCCGACGACTTCCTCATGAGGAAGAAGAACTTGGCCACGTCGACGCCCACGTCGTCTACCAGCTCCTGAAGCGTCACGATGGTCCCGGCGCGCTTCGACATCTTGAGCTGCTTGCCGCCCTCGATGAAGTTGACCTGCTGGATGATCTCGACCTCGAGCCGCTCCCTCGGGTAGCCGAGGATCTCCAGCGCCGCGTGCATCTCGGCGATGTGCGAATGATGATCGGGACCCCACAGATCGATCACGGGATCGAACCCGCGCTCGAACTTGTTCACGTGGTAGGCGGCGTCCGGGAGCAGATAGGTCGGCAGACCGTCGCTCTTCACGATCACCTTGTCGTCGTTCGTGCCGCGCGTGCTGGTCCTGAGCCAGAGGGCGTCCTCTTTCTCGTAGGCCTCGCCGCTCTCCTTCAGCTTCTCGAGAACCGCTTCGACCTCGCCGCTCCCGGCCAGTTCGCTCTCGCGGAACCAGCGGTCGAAGTGGACCCCGTACCGGTCGAGCGCTGCCTTCTGTTCCGCGACGATCTCCTCGACGGCCGCGCGTCTGAAGTGCTCCACGCGCTCTTCGTCGGACATGTCACCGATGGACGGATCGGCCTCGCGCAGCCTCGCGGCCACGTCCTTCACGTACTCTCCGTGATAGCCGCCCTCGGGAATCTCCCACGCCTCCCCCCCAAGCTCGCGGTAGCGCGCGTCGACCGAGAGCGCCAGCTTCTCGATCTGCTGACCCGCGTCGTTGACGTAGTACTCGCGCTGGACGGTAACTCCCGTCGCCTCCAGCAGGTTCCCGAGGGCATCGCCCACGGCGGCGGCTCTCGCGCTCACGACGTTCAGCGGGCCCGTCGGGTTGGCGCTCACGAACTCTATCTGTATCTTCCGGTCCTTCCCCGAGTCTGTGCAGCCGTAGAACTCCCCCTCCCGCACGATCTCGCGGATTCTCTCCTCGTACCACGGTCCCGCGAAACGGAAGTTGATGAAGCCGGGGCCGGCGATCTCGACGCTCTCCACCTGGCTCTCGGGGAGATCGATGGCCTCCACTATCTCGGCCGCCACCTCGCGCGGATTGCGCCCCGCGCGCTTCGCGAGCGCCAGCGCCACGTTCGTCGCGGCGTCGCCGTGCGAGGGGTCGCGTGGTGGAGCGACCTCGACGCGTTCTATGGGAAGCTCGAGCCGTTCGAGCGCTGCTGCTATCGCTTGTTCCAGATCGACTTCGGCCAAGAGCTGCCTCCGTATGCTTGCCCTTGTGCTCTGTGCGTCGCTTGCGGCAGGCCTTCCAGGCCCGCGCGTCACTCTCACTCGTCGGGCAGAAGGAAGAACCGAGCGTCCCCCTGTTCGACCGTGAACGCCGTGCCTGTGCTACCGTCCGCGAGGTCGCGACGCTCCTCCGCGAATGATACAGCAACCTGCCCGTCGGTTGCCACCACGACGGAACCACGCTCGAACTCGCGCCGGTAGCCGCCGCTCACCGCCGTGTACGCGGACTGGGGTTCGCCGATCGCCATCCCGTGGTAGTCCGAGAACCACCATCCGTCCACGTCGCCGTGGTCGGAAGGCCCCAGATCGAACGCGAAGTACGTATTGTCGCGGAGCATGCTCGCCGCGAGCCCCGTCCTGAACCGCTGCAAGTCGATCGTGCCCGTGTTATCGGTGTCGACCGCATAGACGACGTAGTGCGGCTCCCGGGTGGACAGGACCGAGCGCTCCGCCGAGTCCATGAGACCGTCGACGCTCTCGAGGCCAAACAGGTCACCGAGCGCGTTCTCGAGCAGGTATCCGTTCAGATACTGCGGAAAGGGCGAACCCTCCGGGAAATCGCGGCCCGCGTTCGCGAAGACCCACTTCCATGAGGGAACGGTGTCCCGCACGGCCGAGAGCAGCTCCTCCTGACCGTCGACCCAGGCGTCCGCGTCCAGCGACTCGGGAACGCCCTCCGACCAGGCACCCTCGCAGAAGGGATAGGCGTCGAGCATGTCCACCACGACACCGTCGTGATGCGGCTGCGAGGCCGCGACACCGTAGAAGGACAGTATCAGCTCCCGCCAGTCCGGGTGCCTTGGGTCCATTGCCAGTATGTTGCTCCAGCCGGGCGGCGAGCAGTGCGTGTCCAGTTCACCGTCCTCGTCGGAATCGAACATGAGATACATGTCGTCTGTGATCTGCAGGGGTCCGTTCGGGTCACCGTCGTTGGCGACAGTCGTCAGGAGGCCCTTCCAGGCAGGATCGTCGAGGACCCACGACAGCGTGAGGCCTGCTAGAAGCCTCGCTGCCGGCAGCCTCTCCCGGATCGCCGCGGCGTCCGCCGGCTCGAACCAGCCGGAGAAGACGAGGTCGTAGTTCGCTTCGTCGTGCGAGACAAGCTCGTCCGTCTTCGCAAGCCAGAGGGCGAGCCTCGTGTCACGCTCCGGCGTCTCGATGGGGTCCGTGGGCTCGCTCGGAGCGCTGGTACACCCGGACGCGGCCAGAATCGCGCAAAGAGCAAGCGCCGCGGACAGTACGCGCATGCTACAGCCAGTCAGAAGGAATCACCTCCGGTACGCCACGTAGATGTCCGCCTCTATCTTCTGACCGAGCGTGTCGTAGAAGAGGTGGGTGAAGTAGATATTGCCCGCGTCGTCGAGCCCGGGGTCTCCCGAGTAGTTGGAGATGATCTCCTCCGGCTCGACCCAGGTTGTTCCCGCCCTGGTCGTTCTGTATACGGACGGCCCCGCATAGCCACTCTGGCTCCAGGCGGTGAACCAGAGCTCGTCGCCGTCGGCCGAGAGCCAGGGGCGGCTCTCGTGTCCCGCGCTGTTGATCACCGGCCCCAGGTTCTCGGGCTCGGTCCATCCCCGTCCGGTACGGTGGGTCTCCCAGAGGTCCTGTCCGCCGTAACCGCCGTCGCCAGATCTGTCGAATACCATGATGTCGCCGGCCACCGCGAGTTCACCTGAGTTGTAGTCGCCGTTCAGCTGGCTTCCGGCGTTGCTCACGTCGGTCCAGCCGCTTCCGGTGAACCTCGCCGTGTAGATGTCGCCGTCGGTCAGGTAGTTCCCCGTACGGAACGAGCCGAACCAGAGCGTGTCGCCCGGGCAGCAGAACGGCCCGTCCAGGGCGGGGTCGCCCCCGAGCATGGCCCGCTCGGGCTCCGTCCACGCGCGCTCGTTAGCAGGCGCCCTCCCCCACCCCGATCTGTCCGTCTCGCACCACCACACCCCCGAGACGCCGTCGACCAGCTGCGTCTCGGCCGGAAGATTGCCGTCAGGGGTGAAGAAGAAGACGAACCGCTGCCCGTCGCGGGTCACGACCGGGGCGTCCTCCACGCCGGCGGTGTTCACCGGTCCGGGTAGTGGTACCGGTTCCTCCCACTCGGCGGAGTGGATAACGGGCGGGTAGTGGTCGGTCTCCGGCGTCATCTTGACCGCGTCGTCCGGAATCGACTCCTCCCGAGTGAGCGGCTCCGACGGACCCGAGGACGTGCCGCAGCCGGGCAGTAGGAGCAGCACGACCCCCAGCGACGCCAGCGCCGCGGCGAGCGCACACAAGAACCGGCGCCCGCAAAGCGCGCCGATCGGCCCGGCCCCGCCGGTTGTCTCTCTCTTCTGAAGCACGGGAGTCCTCCTCAAACCGGTCATCGCGCGGTCGTCAGCTTCATGAACTGGACCCGCTCGTAGGCCGCCGGGTTGGAACTCATGTCCCGGCTCATGGCGCCCTTGAACGCCGCCACACTGGTGTGGTCGTGGGCCTCCATCCAATCGCTGAGTTCCTTCACCAGGGTTCCCACATGATCGACGCCCTTCTCGTAGAGCACCGAGCACGCCTGCACGGCGTCGGCGCCGGCTAGGAGCTGCTTGACGACCGCCGCCCCGTCGTGCACGCCGGTGGACGCGCCGATGTCGCACTGCACGAATCCAGACAGTATGGACACCCAGCGGAGCGAGTTCGAGAGCTCAGAAGGCTCGCTGAGCGGCGGTCCGGGGGCCACCTTCATCTTCTCGACGTCGATGTCGAAGGGGTAGAACCTGTTGAAGAGCACTAGGCCGTTGGCGCCCGCCGTCTGCAGCTTGAGGGCCATCTCCGGCAGGCTCGAAAAATTCGATCCGATCTTCATCGAGACCGGGACGTTCACGTGCCTCTTGACGGCCTCGAGAATCTCCCTGTAGGCGTCCTCGTTCGCTCGCGCCGTCTGCCTGAGAGGGTCGGCGGGGAATATGTAGACATTGAGCTCGAGGGCGTCCGCCCCGGCCTTTTCGAACCTGGAGGCGAACTCGGTCCAGCGGCCCGGCGAGACGCAGTGGACGCTCGCGATGATCGGTATCCTGGTGCGCTTCTTCGCGGACCTTATGAGGTCCTCGTAATAGTCGAGCGCGTTCTCGCGGCCGTACGCCTGTATGTAGTCGGCCGCCTCCGCGTGCCAGTACGAGGTCCCGCTCTTGTCCTCGAGTTCCGCGGCCTCCGCCAGGATCTGTTCCTCGAAGATCGACTTCAGCACCACCGCCCCCGCTCCCGCCTTCGCGCACTCGACGACGCCCTCGAT
>WJLY01000175.1 GCA_014728245.1 Candidatus Effluviviaceae Genus IV sp. | reverse complement strand
GGCGCGTACTCGGGCGTCAAGAGCAAGCGGCGCGACCTCGCGCTTATCTACTCGGACGAACCCGCGGCCGCAGCGGCGGTCTTCACGAGGAACGTCGTTGTGGCCGAGCCCATCAAGCTGGCGCGGCGCAACATCGCCGACGGCCGCGCACAGGTCCTGGTGATAAACTCAGGGAACGCGAACGCGTGTACGGGCGAGCAGGGTCGCCGCGGAGCGGAGGCGATGGTCGGGGCGGCGGCCGAGGCGCTGGAGCTCGATCCGTCGCTGGTGATAGTCGCCTCGACCGGAATCATCGGCCGCGCGTTTCCCACCGACGATATCGTAGAGAGTATCCACACGAGCGCCCCCAAGCTGTCGAACCTGCGGCTGGCCGGCTCACTCGCGGCCAACGCCATACTGACGACCGACACGTTCGCCAAGGCAAGCTACTCCACGTTCGACATCGGGGGCGTCGAATGCCGCATGGGCGGCATCGCGAAGGGGTCGGGCATGATCCACCCCGACATGGCGACCATGCTAGCCTTCATCGTGAGCGACGCCGCGATCGCGCACCCGCTCCTGGATGAGGCTCTTCACGAGGCGGTGGACGAGTCGTTCAACATGATCACCGTCGACGGCGACACGTCGACCAACGACATGGTTTGCGTGCTGGCCAACGGACTCGCGAAGAACCGGCTCATCGAAGGTCGAGGGCCGGACTACGATTGCTTCCGAAGGGAGCTGGGGAAGCACTGCATAGAGCTGGCGCGTCAGATCGTGGCGGACGGCGAGGGCGCCACCAAGCAGATCCAGTACACCGTCGAGGGAGCGCCGAGCGATGAGGCGGCGCGCCGCATCGCGCGGACCGTGTCCGACTCGAACCTGGTGAAGACCGCGTTCTTCGGCCGTGACCCCAACTGGGGGCGGATCGTAGCCGCGGCGGGGAGGGCCGGTGTGGACTTCGATCCGGAGAAGCTGGACCTCTACCTGGGCACGTCGAAGCGCATGCACCAGCTTCTGGCGGGCGGCCAGCCGGTCGAGGTCGAGCGCCGCAGGATCAAGAACATGATGCGGGCGGCCTTTCTGTACGTGCTCCTTGACCTGAATCTGGGAGAGGGGAAGGCCACGGCGTGGGGAACGGACTTCTCGTACGAGTACGTGAGGATCAACGCGGAGTACAGTACGTAGCCAGCCGGCCGCCGACCGGGTGCGTCTGATCCGCCCAGCCGCTGAGCCGCACGTACCATTCGTTCCCGGACGCGACGCCGCTCAGGCGATCCACTTCCGCCTGATGTTCACGAGGCTCGCGGCGAAGAGGGCGACGCAGAACGCGCCGAGGATCGCGAAGTCGAGGGCGAATGGCATCGAATGGGCGCCGTGCACGCTCCCGTGCAGGAGGTCGGCGCCGTAGGTGAGAGGCAGCGCGTACGACAGCGGCCGTAGAAAGACCGGAAGCTTCGCGATGGGGAAGAAGAGCCCGCAGAGAAAGATCATCGGGAAGCGCAGGAAGTTCGAGAACGTCTGAGCCTCGAAGACCTCACTCACAGCGACGGCGATGAAGAGCCCGAGGAACGTAGAGGCCACCGCGATGAGCGCCACCGCCGGCACGAAGGTCCCCCACGCGAGCCCTGACAGGTCGGCGAGGAACGCCGCCAGCAGGACGGGCACGAATGCGTTCGCCACACCGAAGAGGATCGCGCCGCTGGTCTTGGCGAGCATGAGGAGCTCCAGCGGTATCGGCGCCAGGAGCAGCCGCTCGAACGAGCGGTTCTTCTTCTCGAACGTGACCGTGACCGCGAGCATGGACGTAGTCCCGAAGAGGACCGAGACCGCCACGACGCCCGGCAGGAGCGTCGGGATGCTCTCGAGGCCGCTTCCCGAGCGCACGAAGAACATGCCGGTCCACGCGAGCGGAAAGATGAGCCCCCAGCTGACGTTCGGCGGTTTCAGGTAATAGGTACGCATGTCCTTCGCGAGAATGTTCAGGAAGGCGGTCCAGAGCTTCACTGTCCGCCTCCCTTTTTCTCTTTCTCACGCCGCATGGCGTCCGCCTCGAGCCCGGTGATCTCGACGAAGACGTCCTCGAGCGATGGGCGGACCCTCCTGGCCTCGGTGACCTCCGCTCCGCGGTCCTCGAGGAAGCGGATGAGCGGCCCGACGCGGACGGGCCCGTCTGACTCGACGCGAATGACCTCGTCTCCCGCGAGCTGCGCGTGGAGTTCTGGGAACGACTCCCGCAGGCCGCCCGTGAGGTCCCCCGGCGCGCTCGAGAAGCTGACACGCACGACGTGCTTCTTCTTGACAGGCTCGAGCAGGCGCCCGACCGAGTCGATCCTGACGATGCGCCCCGAAACGATGAAGGCGATCCGGTCGCAGAGCCGCTCCGCCTCCTCTATGTAGTGGGTGGTGAGAAAGATGGTCGTCCCGCCGTCGTGCAGGTCGGCGACGAGCTGCCGGAGCTGGCGCGCGCTCGCGACGTCGATGCCGGTCGTGGGCTCGTCGAGAAAGAGGATCTCCGGCCGGTGGATGATACCGGCCGCGATCGTGAGCTTGCGCTTCATGCCCTTGGAGTAGCCGGCGAACTTCCGGTCGGACGCGCCGGCGAGGGCGAAGGTCTTCAGAAGCTCCCGAGCGCGCTCGCGACGCTCGTCTCGGGGCATCCCGTAGAGCGCGGCGCAGAAGCAGAGGTTCTCGTATCCCGTCAGCTCGGGATAGAGGTTGCTCTCATCGGGGACGACGCCGACAAGGTGCTGCGCCGCCCGCGGCCGTCCGGTGCAGTCGATGCCGCCCACGCGGACCGACCCGGCGTCGGGCCGGGCCAGTCCGGTGAGCAGGTTGATGGTCGTCGTCTTGCCGGCGCCGTTCGGACCGAGGAACCCGAAGAGCTCGCCGCGTTCGACGGTGAACGAGACGCCATCGACGGCCTGGACGTCCTCGAACCGCTTGCTCAGGTCCCGGACAGCGATGGCTTCGTTCCCTTCGCTAGGTCCCTGGACGACCACGGCGTCGGTCACCTATCGGGCTTCTCGGTCACGCACGGGTGATCCTTGTCCTTCCCGTGACACTTCTCGATCTGCTTCGGCGAGCACTCGCCGGGCTCGCCCTTGAGCTGGTCGGGCCTCTTGCACTTCGGCTTCGACTCACACATGGTCTGACTCCTTCCTGTTGGGGTGTCGGGCGCTTTCAGTGTCCCTGTCCACTTCATCGCGACGAAGCACCGTCCAGGAGACGTGCCGCGATCTCGCGCCACTCATCGAGCGTCTTCTCATTCACGGCGTAGTGCACGAACGTCCCTTGTCTGTCAGCGGTGACGAGGTCGGCGTCGCGCAGGATGCGAAGGTGCTGCGAGACCGCCGCCGGCGTGATGTCCAGTGCCCGCGCCAGCGCGTTCACACAGAGAGAGCGCTTCTTCAGGAGCTCGAGCATCCGAACCCTCGTTCCCACCGACAGGACCTTGAAAATGCGCGCCTGCTGCTCCGCGTCGTTCATCGCGCCCCCATTTAAGTACCTACGCAGATACTTTACCATTGTGAGTGCGCTGTCAAGGGGGAAGGTACGCTAGTACCCGTTCCGGCTGAGTGAGGACATGATCGGCTGGGCCGCCGCGAAGCCGTCGTCGGCTCTGCAATCGGCTCAGCGGAGGCAGCTTCACGAGCGACGGCTTGCTTGACGTTCTTTGCGCTGAAATTCAGGCCATTCTCATGTAATGTAGATGGCGCGACCTTGCCGGCTTCATACGGAGACAGGTCTTGCGTTCAAGACGCGGCAGGAAGACGCGGGAGAAATCCCGCCAACTCCAGCGGTCTGCGCGATGCACGGGCAGGGCGGTTCTCGTCGCTCTCGCGTTGATCCTGGCGACCGGGGCCGCGCTGCGGGTAGCCTACCTCGATGAGCACCGCGACCTTCCGGACTTCGACACACCTTTGTCAGACGCGGGGTTCCACGATTACTGGGCCCGCGGCATCGCGTTCGGGGCGTGGGAGACGCCGCACGGACAGCGCGATCCCCTCATACGTGAGACTCCCTACCAGAGGCCTCCCGGCTATCCTTACTTGCTGGCGCTCGTCTACCGCGCCAGCGGAGGGAGCTACCTGGCTCCGAGGATCTTGCAGCTCTGTCTCGGCGTTCTCAGTGCCTTCCTCGCGTACGTTCTGGGTCGGCGCTACTTCGGGACAATCGCCGGCCTGGTGAGCGCGGCTCTGGCCTCATGGTACTGGATCTTCATCTACTTCGAGGGAGAGCTTCACGCTGTTTCGGTTCTCATACCGGTCGTCCTCGGTCTCATCCTGCTTCTCTCCACGTGGACCGAGGGTGTGCGCGCGCGTCTCAGCCTCGGTGCCGGCTTGCTTCTCGGGAGCGCGGTGCTCCTGAGACCGACCGCCGTCGCTCTGCTCGCTGCAGCGGCGCTCTGGGCTCTCTGGCTGCGGCGCAGTGGAGTGCGTCGGGCGCTCACCAGGGGGCTCCTCCCTCTGGCGATTGCGGCGGCCGTGGTGGTTCTGCCTACTACTCTCAGAAACTACGCGGTCTCCGGCGACTTCGTACCGGTTGTCTCGACGGCCGGCATCAACCTCTATATGGGCAACAACCCGAACGCAACAGGTCTCGTTGAGGTCCGAATCCCCGATCTCGGTACGTACAGGGACTGCTTCGAGTATCCGGCTCTGCTGGACGCCCTCTCAGAGGAAGTTGGTTCACCTTTGTCCCACGCCGAGGCTTCGTCGCACTTCATGCGGAGAGCGCTAGAGTACATCAGGACCCATCCGGGGCGTACGGCTCGCCTGCTGTGGAAGAAGACGCGGCTCTATTGGGGCCCACACGAGATCGCTCACAACAGAGCGCCTGAGAACGTGCGACTCGGGTCCACCCCTCTCCGGCGAGCCCCTGTCACCCACGCCCTGATTCTCGCCCTTGCCATGCTCGGCGTTCTCTCGGCCGTCGTGAGCAGGCGTCTCGGCCGAGATACGCCGCTCGAGCAGAGGAGGCGAGACGCCAATCGGGGGTGGCAGGTTCTCGTGCTCGTGTCATGGTCGATCGGCCTCTGGTTCCTGGCCGTGCTTCCGTTCTTCGTCTCGGCCCGGTACAGGGCCCCGATGGTGGCACTACTGGCTGTTCTCGCCGGTTGGGCGGCACAGTGGCTCTGGCGGCAATGGGCTTCCCGCAAGTGGACGCTCCTGGTTGCAGGCATCGCAGTAGGCATCGCTCTCTACGCGGTGGCGTCGGTCGACTACCCTGAAATCAGGACCGATCCCGGCCATCACGTGTTCGTAGAGGGTTACACATGCCTCATGCAGGGACGCGTTGACGAAGCCTTTGACCTCTTCCAGGAGGCTCTTGACATAAGCCCTCACCACTGGAGGTGCCACTCCGAAATAGGCCTCATCTACCTGAGGAGGGGCGACTTCGACAGGGGGATAGAGCACCTGCGCGCGGCTCTTCGCGGGAAACCGGACTACGCTCCTGCGCACTTCAACTTGAGCCTCGCCCTGCGCCACGTCGGCGAATTCGAGGAGAGCCTCAGGCACGCCGAGGAAGTGCTCCGGATAAACCCGGACTTTCCTCGGGGCCGGAGACTGAGGG
>WJLY01000174.1 GCA_014728245.1 Candidatus Effluviviaceae Genus IV sp. | reverse complement strand
GCGGTTCTTCCCGTCGATTCCGCCGGAAACGGCGGGGGACGCCCGGGCAGTCGTGGTCCTGGTAGCGGCGACGCTCTGCCTCATGATGGCCGGCTCGACATTCGGCGGAGTGCTGCGTGGGTATCAGTACTACGTCCACTTCAACGCCGTAGCGAGCATCGGAGTGATCCTGCGTCTTGGCCTGACCATCGGCGCGCTGCGAGTAGCACCGACGATCGTGGCGGTCCAGACGGCGGCGCTTCTGGCAGCAGCCGCGACAGCAGGTCTGTTATTGGTCACGGCTAGAAGCTCCGTCGCTGGACTCAGTCTGGCGCCGCGGAACACCGACAGAGAAGCGCTGTCCGAGTTGCTCACGTACGCCAGGCATTCCGCCGCGCGGTCCGGCAGTATGCTGGCGCTCCACGCGACGATGCCGATACTGATTGGACGGTGGGGCACGGTAGGCGACGTGGCCGCGTACAGCATCGCCAGCAGGATTCCGCACTACCTGAGGTCTTTCCTCACGGGAGCCCAGAGCGTGTTCCTCCCGGCCGTCACGACTCTGTCGGCGAGAAGGAGAGTCGAGGAGATCAGAACGCTCGTGGGAAAGGGGACGCGTATGAGTGCGGCCCTCACGCTCTTTTCGTCGCTCCTGCTATTCGTCTATGCTGAGCCTATTCTCGGAATCTGGCTGGGGAGCAACGTGCCGCAGGGGGCGATTCTCGTGCTGCGAGTGTTGATTCTTGCAGTAGTTCCGGGCGGCATCTTCGACATATGGATGTCGGCCCTCGTGGGTCTGGGAGTTCTCCGCGGCTTGACATGGGCTTCGATAGCCACGACCGTATGCACGATAGCGCTGGCGGCGGTGCTTCTCGATTTCGCCGAAATGCCGGTGGCAGTCGCGCCGGCTCTCGCTCTCGTGGCCGGGCTGTGGGCGATGAGCGGCTTCTGGCTGCCGGCGTACGCTCTGGCACGGTTTGAAATGCGCCCTTCTGTCTACATGAGGGAATACATGCTTCCCGTGTTCGCCGCGGGTTTAGCTTCTGCGTTGGCCCTGATTCCGCTTTCCAGCTTGTCCCCGGCGGCGGGGGTTGCGGGTTTCGCCATCAGGTTCGCGGTCTCCGCCGTCGTGCTTGGCATTCTGTTCGGAATTGCCGTCTTGTGGTCGTACAGGAAGCGCATTCTTCCCCATTCTATCGGGAATTGAGCACCTGTTGCCGCGTTTACCCGGCCGGCTCCAAGGGGATGTGGGTGCATGGGTTGTGCTGCCGTGTGCAGCCCGGGCGTTCGCCGGTCAGTTGTCGTGAGGAGACCGAACCGTGCTGGTGGAACTCTTCTTCTATCGGTTCTTCGACCGAACCGGCCGTAGTATCACGATCGGTGGAGTGCAGACGTACATACGAGCCCTGGCGGGACTGCTCTCCGATCTGGGTCACGAACCCGTCCTATACCAGCTCGCTGACGTAGACTTCGAGCGCGATGCGGAAGCGCTCAGAGTCGTGGGCGTGAAGGCGACTGGGGTGCGCCCGGATCCCCTGATTAGAGAAGCGGACCGCAACGCCCGAGGGCGTGACCGCGTGCGCGTGTTCTGCGCCGACCACTTCAGCATCCGGACAACTGACCCACGTTCGGCGCTCATACAACATGGCGTCAGTTGGGACCTGCCCACAGCCCTGGCGGCGAACCATCCGGTCTTCCGCCTGGCGCCTCTAGCCGGGCTCTGGAAGTACGTCATGATGCCCAGATACGCGCGGATGTTCCAGAACTGCCCGAACAGGGTCTGCGTCGACCACAACTTCCTCAACTGGTACCGGTGTGTCGTCGGCTCGACTCCGCCGGGGCGCACATGGGTCATCCCGAATTTCGCGGAAGCGATCGATGATGATCAGCTGGACCGTAAGCTTTCCAGCAGGCGGTCAGAGATAAAGGTCCTCTTCGCCCGTCGTTTTCGACCTCTCAGGGGAACGAGAGTGATGGTTCCTCTCATACGCACCGTTCTCGCGAAGCGAAAGGACGTGAGGTTCACATTGGCCGGAGAGGGGCCGGATGAGCGGTTCCTCCGGGAATCGCTAGGGGATCAGCGAAGGGTGGAATTCGTCACATACGGATCAGCAGAGGCCACCGATGTCTGCGCGCGGCACGACATCGTGATCGTTCCGTCTATGGGCTCCGAGGGCACGTCACTGAGCGTGGCTGAGGGGATGGCCGCCGGGTGCGCCGTCGTCGCGACGAACGTGGGGGGCATGACCAACATGATAGTTGACTCCCACAACGGCCTCCTCAGCCTGCCCGAGCTCCAGGATCTGGAAGCGAAGCTCATGAAGGCCATAACGGACGCGGACCTCAGGAAACGTCTTGCAAGAAACGCCTACATGACCGCGACCGAGGCCTTCTCACGGAAGCTGTGGTGTGAGCGATGGACCGATGTCATAGAGGAGCTGACTCGCGGGTAAGATCGCCCGGGGCCAAACTCAATGGATGACACCATGGCCGCTGGACCTCGACACATATTGATGATAGCGCACCCGGCGTGTCTGTCGGACACCACGGCCGGCCCGTTCGTACACGTGTCCGGAACTCGATCCGGCCTTCTGGAACTGGGCTACCAAGTGCAGTTGTTGCGCTTTCCTCGGCTCGAGCGACCCTTGTTTGGATCCGGCCATAGCCCCCGGCGGAGCGCCTCGGGTTGCCTGGCGAGACTCGCCCTTCCTTTCGTGGCGGCGGTAAGTTGTCTAAGGTCACCGGGAGCGCTTCCGTATGTACGTCACTACTACGATTTCTCACCCTTGTATGTCACACTCCGGCTCATGAGCAGGCCCTTCATTATTGAAGTGAATGCTACCCTGTTCGAGGAGCCGCACGCGTTCGCCAGGCTGCCGGAAGCTCTGCTTCGCCTGATGAGACGCGCGGAGAGCTTCGCACTGGGGAGAGCGTCCGCAGTTGTCGTTGTGTCAGAGGTACTTCGTTCCAGGCTTATAGAGCGAGGACTGGAGCCCAGGCGGGTCTTCGTCGCCCACAACGGCTGCAAGTGCGGTCGAGAGCAAACCGGGCGATTCGACAACGAGGAAGGGAGGATCGTATTCGTAGGCAACTTCAAGCGCTGGCACGGAATAGACGCCTTGCTCCGGACCTACGCTGCGATCGAGGAGGACAAGCGCCCGGGTCTCTCTCTGGTGGGAGACGGCGAGTTGCGGCCGTCGATGCAGGAACTGGCCAGGGAGCTGGGAGTGGCTGACAGTGTGCGCTTTCTGGGGAGGCGCAGCCGTGACGAGACGCGCAGGTTGATGCGCGAGGCCCTGGTGCTGGTCCTGCCCGACTCGAACGAGTACGGGTCTCCGCTCAAGCTCTTCGAGTACCTGTCGACCGGCCGGCCGGCGGTTCTCCCAGACCTCGCGGTGATTCGAGAGGTTGTGAAGGACGGCGTTCACGCCGTGCTGTTCCGGCCGGGTGACACGTCGAGTCTCCGGGACGCGATTCTCAAGGTCATACGGGATCCGGCCTTGGCGGAGAAGATCGGGGAGGCCGGGCGCGAGCTGGTATGCGACCAGTACACGTGGCTTGCCCACGCAAGGCGAGTGTCACGCGCGATTGAGTTGACCCCTGGACGTCGGATGTAACTCGACTGTGTGCTCTTCAGAGCGGGCACCCGCTGCCGCTAATTGCCGTCACTGTCGTCGGCACTGTCGTACCGTGCCAAGGCTCCAACGCGGAACCAGGTCGTCATTGCGCCCTTTCATTGAGCGACTGTGGGAGTCAGTGTGAGCGATGACAGCGGTCTTCTCGGAGTCTGTCTCGTAGGCCCGCTCCCCCCGCCTCTAGGGGGGACGACCGTGGCGTTCAAGTCGCTTCTCGATGACCTGTCGTCCCGCCCCGGCGTGCGCGTGACGGCCGTCAACACCCTCGGAGTGCGGGGCAGCGGCCTGCGCGCCCCTGCCGCGCTCTTGCGGCTCGCCCGGGAAGTTGAGCGGGCCGCGCAGAACGCAGACGTCGTGGCCCTGCACGCATCGACCACGGCCCTCCATCTGACCGTCCCGATCGCCGTCCGCGCTTCGTCCAGGAGGGGACTGCCGCTCATCGTCAGGAAGTTCGACGGCCGGGACTTCATGGAGTACGGACCTCTGCGCCGCGGGGTCATCCTGAGCGCGCTCAGCAAGGCCGACCTCTATCTGGCGGAGACGAAGATGCTCGTGAGCGCGGGGCGGAGCGCGGGGCTGCCCGACGTGCGGTGGTTCCCGAACAGCCGCGAGATGCCCGATCTCTCTCGTCCGCTCGGGCGTTCCGGGAAGGAACGCGGCGCGGCCTCGTGCCGGCGCTTCGTCTATCTCGGGCAGTTGCGCCGGGGCAAGGGCATCCGGGAGATAGTGCGGGCCGGGGAGGGAACGCGCGACCCAGTGGAGATCGATGTCTACGGAACGCTCGGCTACGACATAGACGCGTCCGAGTTCGAAGGCCTCGGGCGGGTGAGATACCTCGGCGCGCTCGATCCGTCGGACGTGCTCGACGTTCTGTCAGAATACGACTGCATGCTCCTGCCGAGCTACTGTGTTAGCGAGGGCTATCCGGGCGTGATCCTCGAAGCATATGGTGCCGGAATCCCCGTGATAGCAACGAGGTGGGGAGCCATTCCCGAGATCGTTGACGAACGGACCGGAGTGTTCGTGGAGCCTCGCGACCCTGAGGCGCTGCGCGCGGCAATGCTGAGCCTGGTCGAGAGTCCGTCGAGATACCGGGAGCTTCTCGAGGGGGTTAGGGAGCGCCGCATGGAGTTCTCCAGGGGGCTCTGGCACGAGCGGTTCGTCGACTTCTGCCGCGAGGTGTCGGAACGGCGGGACCGGAGTGGCGCGGGCGACGGAGCCTGAGGTTTGCAGCGCGACCGGCACGCGCGCGACGGGGCCCGGGACGCAGACGGCCGCGCGGCAGGCACAGCATCGATAACGCAGTCACGACGGAGCCACCGACACGACAGGAGCGGGCGAGATTGGATCCGGGGCGATACATACGCACGTTGCGCTACCTGCGAGGACGTCAGGTCCTCGTTCGCATTCTCAGGAACGTGACTCCGGACAGGTTCGATACGAGCGGGCCTCCGGACCCCCGCGGCCGGTCCGGCGAAACGGTGCCACCCATCGCCCGCCCCGTAGAGTGGCTCTCGCCCACGCGTGTCCGGCTACTGAACGTCGAGAAGGAGTTCGACGGAGGGATCGACTGGAGGTCGAAGGAGGTGCCCCGCCTCTGGGTCTATCACCTCCACTACTTCGCGGATCTCCCCGGGCGGGCCGACGACGAGTCATCCCGCTGGCTGGGTGATGTCGTCCGGTCATGGATCGCCTCCAATCCTCCCGGCACGCCGGACGCCTGGGACCCGTATCCCACGTCACTGCGCATCATGAATCTCGTGAAGTGGCTTCTTAGACTCGGGAACGGAGAGGGAGCCGAGGTCGTCTCGGAGAGCCTCGCCGTCCAGACCCGGCATCTCGAGCGATCGATCGAGTTCGACGTCTCGGCCAATCACCTCTTTGCGAACGCCTGCGCGCTCACCATCGCGGGGCTCTTCTTCGGAGGCGACGAGGGAGACCGCTGGCTGAGCAGGGGCACGTCTATACTCGACCGCGAGATGCGCGAGCAGGTGCTTCCGGACGGGGGCCACTACGAGCGATCCCCGATGTACCATGCGATCGTGCTGGAGCAGGCGCTCGACGTTCTGAACGTGTGGTCGGGCGCCCCGGACGCAGGCGGTAAGAGCGCGCGCCGCCTCAGGCAGCGTCTCGAGGCCGCGGCCGGAAGGATGCTCTCCTGGCTCGAGAAGATGGCCCACCCTGACGGGGACGTATCCTTCTTCAACGATTCGACTATAGGCGTCGCGCCGACGCTCGGAGAGCTACGCGCCTACGGGGCGAGGCTGGGGCTCGAACCTGCCGAGACGCGCGGTCCGGAGAGGGCCGGGCGGTCCTCAACGGTCACGCGGCTCGCGGAGAGCGGCTACTTCCGACTCGTCTCGGAAGACGGGCAGACTGTCGTTCTCTTCGACGCGGGCTCGATAGGCCCCGACCACCAGCCGGGCCACGGCCACTGCGACGGGCTGTCTTTCGAGGTCTCCCGCCGGGGCCGCCGGGTTCTCGTGAACTCGGGGATCTCGACCTATGAGCCGGGACCGGAGCGCCTCCGTCAGAGGCGGACCGAAGCGCACAACACGGTGAGGATCGACGGAGAAGAGCAGTGCGAGGTGTGGAGCGCCCACCGCTGCGGCAGACGCCACGGCATTCTTGAGGCTTCTGCGGAAGCCGACTCCGCCGGAGCCAGCCACTCCGGGTTCGCGCACCTGCCGGGGAGCCCGATCCACCATCGCACGGTCGAGCTGACGGACCGCGGAGTGCGCGTGCGGGACGGTTTCGACGGCGAGGGAGAGCATCTCGTAGAGTGGTTCCTGCGGTTGCATCCGGAGATAGGCGTTGAGCCCGGGGGTGGGGGATTCGACCTCTTGCTAGACGGCGAGCGGGTCGGCGCGCTGCGCATCCCGCCGGAGCTGTCCCCGACGCTCTCGGAGTCGACCTGGCACCCCGGCTTCAACCTGTCCGAGCCGTGTCCGCTGGTCACGGCCTCCTGGCGGGGCCGCCTCCCGCGCGACTTCGAGTTCGAGCTTCTGTGGAAGTGAGCGGGCGGACGGGATTCCGGTTGCAGAGGCCCGTCCGTCTCTGAGAATATCTCACATTCGGCCCGTTGCCCTCTGGTGCGGCCACCGGGGCGACGCATGAGGCTCAGGAGGTGACGCAGTGCGAGTAGTATTGATCGCGGGCGCGCGTCCCAATTTCGTGAAGATAGCGCCGCTCAGAGATGCGCTCGAAACACGGGCGAGCGTTGAGCCCGTCATCGTCCACACGGGCCAGCACTACGACGACATAATGTCGGCGGCCTTCTTCAGGGAGCTTTCGATACCCGCGGCGGACTTCAACCTGGGCGTCGGCTCCGCATCGCACGCCATCCAGACGGCGAAGATCATGCAGTCGTTCGACAGGTTCCTGGACGATCATCCGACCGACCTCGTCGCCGTAGTGGGCGACGTCAACTCGACGGTCGCCTGCTCCCTGACGGCGGTCAAGCGTCGTATCCCCGTTGCTCACGTCGAGGCGGGGCTCCGCAGCTTCGACTGGAGCATGCCGGAGGAGATCAACCGCGTCGTGACAGACGCCGTCTCCTCCCTCCTTTTCACCCCTTCGCGCGACGCCGATGAGAATCTGCTGAAGGAGGGACGGCCCCGGGAGGCCATCCACTTCGTGGGCAACGTGATGGTCGATACGCTCCTTAAGTTCAGGGAGCGCGCCCTGGCGAACGAGGAGCTCCTTTTCAACCTGAATCTCACGCCGCGCGAGTACGCGGTCCTCACGCTGCACAGGCCGGCCAACGTCGACGAGCGCGGGGCGTTCGAGGGGATTCTGGGGGCGCTGGAGGAGACCGCGGAGGAATTGCCGATCGTGTACCCGATGCACCCGAGGAGCGTCAAGACGCTGGAGGCGGTCGGCCTGGGAGACCGGGCCCGGTCGATCGAGGGCCTGCGGCTCACGCCGCCGATGGGGTATCTGGATTTCATCATGCTGGAGGCCAATGCGCGGATGGTGATGACGGACTCGGGTGGAGTTCAGGAGGAGACCACGGTACTCGGAGTGCCCTGCCTCACGCTTCGGCCGAACACCGAGCGGCCGGTGACCGTGACGGAGGGGACCAACAGGGTCGTGGGCACGGACAGAGAGGCCATCGTGTCTGCCGCCCGGGAGGTTCTCGCCCGGGAGGAGACGCCGAGCGCGGAAGCGCCCGAGCTGTGGGACGGGAGAGCAGCGGAACGTATAGCCCGGATACTGGAGGAGTTCGCAGCATGAGAGTGCCGCTACTGGATCTCAAGAGGCAGTACCGCAAGATCAAGCCTGAGGTGGACGCGGCGATCATGGAGGTCGTCGAGACGCAGGGGTTCAAGCTGGGCCCGCGGGTCGCGGAGTTCGAGGAGCAGGTGGCCGAGTACTGCGGGACGAAGCGGGCGGTGGGCGTGGCGTCCGGGTCCGACGCCCTGCTCCTGGCGCTCATGGCGCACGGTGTGGGGAGGGACGACGAGGTGATAACCACGCCGTACACCTTCTTCGCGACGGGCGGGGCGGTGGCGAGGCTCGGCGCGGTGCCGGTCTTCGTCGATATCGACCCCGCGACCTACAATATCGCCCCGGACAGGATCGAGGCGGCGATCACGGACCGGACGCGCGCGATCATGCCGGTGCACCTCTTCGGGCAGTGCGCCGACATGGACCCGATTCTGGAGATCGCCGGCAAGCGCGGCATCCCGGTTCTCGAGGACGCTGCGCAGGCGATAGGCTCGGAGTACAAGGGCCGGCGCGCGGGGTCGATTGGCGATATGGGCTGCTTCAGTTTCTTCCCGAGCAAGAACCTCGGCGGGTACGGGGACGGCGGGATGATCACGACCGACGACGACGCCACTGCCGACCTGCTCATCAGCCTGCGCGAGCACGGGCAAACGGTGAAGGACGGCGGCCGGACCGAGATGTACGAGCACTGGACGATAGGGCTCAACAGCCGCCTCGACGCTCTGCAGGCCGCCGTGCTATCGGTCAAGCTGAACCACCTCGACGAGTGGAGCGACGGTCGCGCGCGCAACGCCGAGTACTACGACAAGAGGTTCGAAGGGACGCCCGCCACGCCGCCCGCCGTAGCGCCGGAGTCCCGCCACATCTACAACCAGTACGTCATCCGCGCGCCGCGGAGAGACGACCTCCTGAAGTACCTGAGAGAGCGCGACGTGGGCTGCGCGATCTACTACCCGGTCCCCCTGCACCTGCAGAAGTGCTTCTCCACGCTCGGCTACGGCGAGGGCGACATGCCGGAGTCTGAAGGGGCCGCCCGGGAGACGCTCTCGATCCCCGTCTTCTCGCTGCTCACCGAGGAGGAGCGGGAGTACGTGGCCACGACGATACTGGAGTTCTTCGCCTGAAAGAGGAGCCATAGGATGTGCCGAGCGGCACGGGGCCGCTACGTGGACCCCGGGTCTCCGCGTGGCTACTACGTGGACTACTCGTATCTGGCCGGGTCGACCGGCGGCCGGGACGGCGGGGGCCTGCCCGAGCTCCGGGCCCGGGTCGACGGGATCGAGCGGTCGCCGCTCGATGTCGCGAGGTTCGGCCTCGGAAACCTGGAGTTGTATCTCTCGACGGGGAGCGCCGCGAGGCGAGAGGGTTTCGAGCGGGCAGCGGCCTGGCTCATCGAGAACATCGAGACGGTACCCGCCAGCTTCGGAGGCTGGGCGATGCACCCGGCGCCGCCCCCCTACCGGAGCGAGCTCCCGACCGGGCGGTTCGCGGCGGGAGCGCAGGGCGAGTGCCTATCGACGGTCGTGAGGGCGCAGGTGCTTCTGGGACTTCCGCGCGCGGGGGACGTCGCGAGAAACGCGTTCGCGGCGTTCACCGCTCCCGTGGAGGACGGAGGCTTCCTTCGCGAAGTGGGGGATCCGGCCGGAGAGGCCGGCGTCGAGACCCCCGTCTTCCTGGAGGAGTATCCCATCGAGGGGCGCCCGGTGATGAACCTGTCCGGGCACATGCGAGGTATGCTCGGCGTCTACGATTACTGGAGAGCTTCGCGGGATGAAGCCGCCGGATCGATGTGGCGGCGCAGCCTCTCCGGGCTGCGGTTTGTTCTTGATCGTTACGATCTGGGATATTGGACGCTCGACGATCTGGACGGGGGTCGCGGCCGTCTCAACGTCACAACTGTGTCATCATTGAGGGAACATGTCTTGCATCTATCCGTCCTGTCGGATCTTGCCGCCGACGCTACGTTGCGAACGGCCGCGGACACGTGGCGTGAATACCTCAGATCACCCTTGAGAGGACCGAGGGCTCTTCGCGCCCGCCTGTCGCGGGCCGCCAAACGCGGCGCTTCAGGCTCTCCGCATACATCATAGATCGTCCGCATAGATGATTGTCGCTCGAAATGGACGCCCTGCAGGCTTTCGCATTGCCCTTCTTCGTGCTAGATTTTCGGATATCCATGTTGTTCTCCCGAACGGATAGGGGTGCGGGGATTGGTTAGCATTCTTTGCGCGCTGGCGCTCCTGGGTGGGACGAGTATCGTGTCGTGGCTGGTAATGAAGCCGGCGGCGCGTCTCGGGCTGCGCCTGGGCCTGGTTGACCTTCCCAGCACGAGGAGGACCAGGGCGCGGCCGATACCGACCACCGGCGGGCTCTTCGTCTTCGCCGTGTTCGCAGCCTCGGTCTTCGTGACGCTCCGTTTCTGCGGGGACTTCGAGCCGGAGGTGGCGGTCCAGCTGTCGGCGCTCATGGCGGGCGGCGTGGTCATCGTGATCCTGGGGATGCTCGACGACCGGTTGAATCTGCGCCCGCACGTGAAGCTTATCGTTCAGGCGGCGGTGTCCGTTATGATGGTCGCCGCCGGAGTCGGCATAGAGCACGTCAGGTTCCTCTTCGGGTCTGCCCACCCGCTCGGGTGGCTGACCTATCCCGTCACCGTCTTCTGGTTCCTCGGGTTCATGAACGCGATTAACCTCGTCGACGGCCTGGACGGGCTGGCGAGCGGCATCGCGGCGATCGGGGCGCTGGGGCTCTTCGCGGTCGGGATCATAAACGAGAACCCGCTGCTCTACCTGATGGCGGCCGGGCTCCTGGGCAGCACCGTAGGTTTCCTGCTGCACAACTTCCGCGAGGGCAACATCTACCTCGGTGACGCGGGCAGCATGGCGCTGGGGTTCTTTCTCGCGGGCGGCTCGATAGTCGGCGCTTACGGCGACGGAGCGAGCAACGCGCTCCTCGTCGCGGGCGCCTGCATGGCGGTGCCGGCGTTCGACGTCGTCACGACGATAGTCCGACGCGTGAAGTCCAACATGGGCGTCATGACGCCCGACCGCACACACACCCATCACCGCCTCATCAGGTTCGGGCTGAACCCCAAGGTCTCGGTCATCGTGCTCTGGGGCGTGACGTTCTTCTTCGGCGGCCAGATGCTGGGCTACGTGGCGCCTCACGGGCTCATCTACATCATGAGCAGCTACGTCATCGCGGCGCTGGTGGGGAACATCGTCATCGACCAGCACCGGAAGAACGGGCGTACCATCAAGACCGATCTCAAGGAGGAGCTGCTCTATCTCGCGGGGCACCCGAGGCCGTTCTCGCCTCCCGACGCGCACGACGGCATGACTCTCAGGGAGCTGATCGTCGCGCAGATAAGGCGCGAGGCGCGGTACAGGAGGATCATGCGCAGCGAGAGCGGGACCTCCACGCGCGCGGGTCGGCCCGTGGCGACGCCGGTTCGACCGGGGAGGCGTGTCCGCACGTACACCGACGCCCGGCCTGGACCCCCGGAGCGCTCAGAAGGGCCGTCGTCCGGGGAGAGCGAAGACCTGATCACCACCGACGACTCGCTGTAGGCCTGTAAGGGGTCCGGCCCGCTCAGGTCGGGCGCGCACCCGTCCGTCTTCTTTCCTTGCCCGCGGGAGCGCGCGGTCCCGCCTCCTCACGAATTCCTGACACTCCGAACCACCGTTCGGCCGGTGCGACGGCTCGTGAAGGCGCCCATCAAAGGGTACGTGCGGCGAGGCGCCCGGGCTTCGGCCGGGCGCCGCGCCGCGTCATATGCCATGCGGATTGCGGACCGCGGCGCTCGGTGTTATCTTCGAGGGTTCAGGGCGGCCTGCGAACGGCGCCGCTTCGACGCGACACTGAGCGGCCCTGACGCGGCGAACCACGGCGGGCCGCTGCCGTCGCATGCCGCGCGTACTCGCGCTGCACGGCCGCGCGGGCGAGAGTCAAGCTGACGGATTTGAAAGGAGCACCAGATGCCACACAGGATGGTCTACTTCTTCGGCGAAGGCAGTGCGGACGGCCGGGGGGAGATGAAGAACATCCTCGGCGGCAAGGGCGCGAACCTCGCCGAGATGACCAACCTCGGTATCCCCGTTCCCGCGGGGTTCACGATCTCCACCGAGGTGTGCACCTACTACATGGATAACGACCGTACGTTCCCGGACGGTCTCAAGGAGGGCGTGGAGAGCGCGATCGCCAGGGTGGAGGAGGCGATGGGGATGAAGTTCGGCGATCCGGAGAACCCGCTTCTCTTCTCCGTCCGCTCGGGCGCGCGCGTGTCGATGCCGGGGATGATGGACACGGTCCTGAACATAGGTCTGAGCGAGACGACCGTGAAAGGGCTCATCGAGAAGACAGGGAACGACCGCTTCGTCTACGACAGCTATCGGCGACTCATCCAGATGTACGCCGATGTCGTGATGGGGCTCGACAGCGAGGAATTCAACAAGCTTCTCGACGCCAGGAAGAAGAACAAGGGCGTCTGGCACGACACCGAGCTCTCCACCGAGGACCTCGCCGACCTGGCGGAGAAGTACAAGGTGAAGGTCTACGAGCTTTCCGGCAAGGACTTCCCCGACAACCCGATGGAGCAGCTGTGGGGCGCGATCCGCGCGGTCTTCGATTCCTGGGACACTCCCCGTGCGCAGAGCTACCGCAAGATGAACGACATACCCGAGGATTGGGGGACCGCGGTCAACGTCCAGGCCATGGTGTTCGGCAACATGGGCGAGAAGAGCGCCACGGGCGTGGCTTTCACCCGGGACCCCGCCACCGGTGAGAAGGTCTTCTATGGTGAGTATCTGCCCAACGCGCAGGGCGAGGACGTCGTCGCCGGGGTCAGGACGCCCAGGCCGATCAACATCGCACAGAAGAAGAAGGGCGACGAGGCGTCGCTCGAGGAGCTGATGCCCGAGACCTACCACGAGCTGGAGTCGATCCGGCAGAATCTCGAGCGCCACTACACCGACACGCAGGACATCGAGTTCACCATCCAGAACGGCAAGCTCTGGATGCTCCAGACGAGGACGGGCAAGCGCACGGCCGCGGCGGCCGTCCGCATCGCCGTCGAGATGGAGATGGAGGGCCTGATCGACAGGAAGACGGCCCTTCTCAGGGTCGAGCCCGACCAGATCGCGCAGCTCCTCCACAAGCGGCTCGATCCCAAGGCAAGCTACTCGCCCATCACGAAGGGGCTTCCCGCGTCGCCGGGGGCGGCCGTGGGACAGGTCGTGTTCACCGCGGAGGACGCCGTCAACTGGACCGAGGAAGGGAAGCAGACGGTCCTGGTTCGCGAGGAGACGTCTCCGGAGGACATCGACGGCATGAACGCGGCCGAGGGTTTCCTCACCGCGCGCGGCGGCATGACGTCGCACGCCGCGGTGGTAGCCCGCGGGATGGGCAAGTGCTGTATCGCCGGCGCGGGCAACGTGGAGATCGACTACGCGTCCAGGACGTTCAAGGTCGGGAACACGACCGTCGAGGAGGGGGACTGGATCACGCTCGACGGCACGACCGGCGAGGTCATTCTCGGCCAGATCCCCACCGTGGACAGCGAGCTGTCCGACAACTTCCTGACGCTCATGGGTTGGGCCGACGAGTTCCGGCAGCTGTCCGTGAGGACCAACGCGGACACGCCGAACGACGCGGTTCGCGCCAGGGACTTCGGCGCCGAGGGCATCGGCCTCTGCAGAACGGAGCACATGTTCTTCGGAGACGGCCGCATCAAGTTCATGCGCGCGATGATCATGGCGGCCGACGAGGATGAACGCAGGGAGTGGCTGGAGAAGCTGCTGCCGTTCCAGCGCGAGGACTTCTTGGGGATCTTCAAGGCCATGGCCGGCCTCCCGGTGACGATCAGGCTGCTCGACCCTCCTCTCCATGAGTTCGTGCCGCAGACGCACCTCGAGGTGGAGGAACTGGCGTCCGAGCTGGGCAAGGACCCGGAGCTTCTGAAGGCCAGGGCCGCCAGCCTGCACGAGATGAACCCGATGCTCGGGCACCGCGGCTGCAGGCTGGGAATCTCCTACCCCGAGGTCTACGAGATGCAGGCGCGCGCGATCTTCGAGGCGGCGTGTGAGCTGGCCGGGAGCGGCGTCGAGGTCAAGCCCGAGGTGATGATACCGCTGGTCGGCGAGCCGAAGGAGCTTTCGATACTTCGCGCGCTGGTGGAGAGAGTCGCGACGCAGGTGATGACCGAGAAGGGCGAGCTCGTGGACTACCTCGTCGGGACGATGATCGAGATCCCGAGGGCGGCGCTCGTCGCGGGCGAGATAGCGGAGCACGCGGACTTCTTCTCGTTCGGGACGAACGATCTGACGCAGATGACGTACGGCTACAGCCGTGACGACGCCGGCGTCTTCCTCAAGGAGTACCTGAACAAGGGAATCCTGAGGAAGGACCCGTTCCAGTCGCTCGACCAGCGGGGCGTAGGCAGCCTGATAAAGGAGGCCTTCGAAAAGGGCCGGCTCTCGAATGAGGACCTGCACGTCGGCATCTGCGGCGAGCACGGCGGCGATCCCATGTCGATCGACTTCTGCCACCACGCCGGGCTCGACTACGTGAGCTGTTCGCCCTATCGCGTTCCCGTGGCGAGGCTCGCGGCCGCACAGGCGGTGCTCCGCGCGCGGATGCGGGGTCTCCTGTAGGAGTGTGCGCGGTCCATCCGCGGCGGCGGCCGGCCCGCGGGAGCCCGGTTCCGGCG
>WJLY01000023.1 GCA_014728245.1 Candidatus Effluviviaceae Genus IV sp. | reverse complement strand
CGTCATCTCCCTCGTCCACGGCGCCGCTTCCGACAGCGCGCGGGACTCAATCGCCGACTTGAGGATAACCACCCTGCACGGCTCGTACGTCTCCGCCAGAGCGCGCAGCATGGCTCTGGTCCCGGCCGAGCTCGGGTCGCCTACGACGACGACCTCCTGCGACCGGGTGGTCGCCTGGTCGACAGAGGCGAGAAACATCGTGTGCGCGGACGGTGCCGCCGCGGCCGCGGGTAAGATCGAGTCGATGAGACGAGAGGCGCGACTCTCCAGGCCGGCGTCGCCCGTGAGCTTCGACAGACGCACCAGGTTCAGAAGCGCGATCGAGTTCGCCGAGGGGACCGCTCCGTCGAACGTCTCCTTCTTTCTAACGAGGAGCCGCTCTGCGTCGTCGGCCGTGAAGTAGAAGCCGCCGTCCCGCTCGTCCCAGAAGTGCTCGACGAACTCGGTGGTCAGGCCGAGGGCGTCCGACAGGTGGACCGCATCGAACGTGGCCTCGTAGAGAGCGAGGAGCCCCGCCGTGAGGAACGCGTAGTCATCGGCCGTGGCAAGGAGAGCCGCCTCTTTGTCGCGGTATCTGTGGAGGAGCCTCCCGTCTTCGCGCCGGAGAGTGCCGAGGACGAACCGGGCGGCCTTCTCCGCCGCTCCCGTGAACCCGGGCTCGTCGAAGAGGCGCCCCGAGGCCGCCAGCGCCCAGATCGCCAGCCCGTTCCAGTCGGTCAGGACCTTGTCGTCCCTGGCCGGCCTCACGCGCTCCTCTCTCGCCGCGTAGAGCTTTCGGCGGATCCGCTCGAGCCTCTCCCGAAGCCCTTCCTCCTCCGCGCCTCTCTCCTCTGCGACCTCTCTGAGCGGCCGGGGCAGATGCAGCACGTTCGCGCCCTCGATGCCCAGGTCCCGCGCGGCGTTCCCCGCGCCGGTCGCGCCGAAGACCTCGATCGCAAGCTCCGCGTCGTCGAGATCGAGCGTCTCCCGAAGCTCCTCCGTCGTCCAGAGATAGAACTTCCCCTCGACGCCCTCGCTGTCCGCGTCCTCGGCCGAGTAGAAGGCGCCCTCCGGGGACGTCATGTCCCGGAGCACGTACTCGAGCGTCTCGCGCGCCGTTCGTTCGTGGTCGGGGTTGCCGGTCGCGGCCGCGGCCTCAGTGTAGGCGATCGCCAGCATGGCCTGGTCGTAGAGCATCTTTTCGAAGTGCGGCACGAGCCAGCGCTCGTCGGTCGAGTAGCGATGGAATCCGAGGCCCACGTGATCGAAGAGCCCGCCGCGTCGCATCGCGTCGAGCGTCCTCTCGGCCATCGGGAACAGGCGGTCGTCACCTGTTCGCCACCGACGCCTGAGGAGGAACATGAGATTGTGGGGCGAGGGGAACTTGGGCGCCGTGCCGAACCCGCCGTGCTTCTCATCGAAGCGGGCACTAAGCTCCACGACGGCGGCCTTGATCTGACTCGCGGCCGCTTCCGCGTTCGTGCGGGTCGCCGAAGGCTCCGCAGCTCTGGCCTGGCGCTCCCCCACGACGTCGGGCCACACGTCCGCCTCAGCTTGTCCCCGCGAACCCTCCCGGTCTTCGCTCCTCGGGGCCGCGGACGCGTCTCCCTGCGCCTCCCGTCCGCCGCCCGATAACGCCTGCGCGACACGGTCGGCGGTCTCCAGTACGTCGTCCCTTCTCTCGCTCCAGAGTTCGGCGAGGCGGGGGAGGAGGTCGAGGAGGCCGGGCATGCCGAGCCGGCTCTCCCTGGGGAGATATGTGGCCGCGTAGAAGGGCCTGCCGTCGTGCGTCATGACGATCGTGAGCGGCCAGCCGCCCCTCCCGGTCATGAGCATCGCGGCGTCCATGTAGACGCCGTCAATGTCCGGCCGCTCCTCGCGATCGACCTTGACGCAGACGAAGTGCTTATTGAGGAGCTCGGCCACGTCCCGGTCCTCGAACGACTCGCGTTCCATCACGTGGCACCAGTGGCACGTCGAGTAGCCGATCGAGAGGAAGACCGGCTTCTCCTCCTCCCGCGCCTTCTCGAACGCCTCGTCGCCCCAAGGGTACCAGTCGACGGGGTTTCCGGCGTGCTGAAGGAGATAGGGGCTCTTCTCCGAAGCGAGACGGTTGGCCGAGCGCTCCTGTGCGGCATCCATGCGGCCTCCTTTCAGGCCCTTGGATGCCCGGGCTGCCGGTCCGGTTGCGAGTCCGGGGCGTCGGCGGGTGGCTCTCGTCCGGCTCTGTAGGGTCAGGCGTGGTTCCGCAGCTTGAGCTCGGACGGATGGGGAGAGAGATAGGTCTGCGTCGCGAGATATGGCTTTTCGTACTTCCTCACGTAGTGGGCTATGAGCGTGACGGGGACGATGAGGGGCACGAGGTTCCGCCTGTATGTATCGACTACGTCGAGCATCTCGCGCTTCTCGTCCGAAGACAGCTCGTCCTTGAAGTACCCGAGCGCGTGCTGGAGCACGTTCGCGTTCTTGCCGGTCGTGGTCTTCGTGGAGAGAGCCTTCATCAGGAGCTCCTCGTACTCCGCGCAGACGTCCTTGATGCTCCGCCCCTTGGCGTGCGCCACGAGCTTTCCCATCTTCTTCAGGTCCGACGGACTGTGCGCCATGATCTGGAGCTTGTGGCGCGCGTGGAAGTCGACGAGCGCGCCTCGCGAGCGCCGCGGCCTCATGCCCTCCCGGTAGCGTCTCAAGCAGAAAACACGCTCGACGAAGTTCTCGCGGAGCACCGGGTCGTTCAGCCTCCCCTCGTCCTCCACCGGAATGAGAGGGAAGCGGTCCATGAACGCCCGCGCCCAGATGCCGACGCCGACCTTGTGCGGCATGCCCTTCTCGTCGAAGACCTTGACGCGCTCCATTCCGGAGCTGGGAGAGCGGGACTTGAAGATAAACCCGTCGAGGTTCTCGTCCTCGAGCTCCTTCAGGCGCTTCTTCGCCCACGTCTTCATCCTGTCGGTCAGGTCGACATTCGTCTTTATCGTGACGAGCCGCGGGTTCTCCGGATCGCCGACAAGGTGCATCGCCTCGCGCGGCGTTCCCAGTCCGGTCTCGACCTCCGGGCAGACCGGAACCCAGTCCACGAAGCTACCGAACGTGTCCGTCAGGAAACGGTCGCGGGCGTGCCCTCCGTTGTAGCGCACGTTCTCGCCCAGAAGGCAGGTGCTGACTCCGACGCGGGGACGCACCCGGACGGCGCCTTCGTCTCTCGACCCGTTCCCCGGCGCGCCCGGCTTCGCTCTCGGAGCCCTCTTCCCGGCAGCGCCGCCGGCGTT
>WJLY01000022.1 GCA_014728245.1 Candidatus Effluviviaceae Genus IV sp. | reverse complement strand
GCGGCCCAATGGGAGGCACGCGGCCACACGAAGACTTGACACTCGTGAGAGAGCCAAGTCGGCCATCTCTGCGGGAGGATTGCTCCCGTATGTGCTGGTCAAGAGCCTCACAGGTGAGGTCATGAGCATAATATCACGACCGCCCCGGCGGAGGCAAGACCGGGCGTCGAAATCTTTAACTTGCAGCAGGACCGTCAGTTACAAGCCAGGAAACCTGGGCCTCGGCTCAGTCCGGCAACCCCTCGACCAGTCTCCTCGCGGCTCTCACCGCCTTGCCGCGATGGCTGCACGCGTTCTTCTCGTCAGCCGACATCTCCGCGTACGTGCGATCGGACCCGTCCGGCAGGAAGAGGGGGTCGTAGCCGAATCCTCCTTCGCCTCGGCGCGACTGGAGTATGCGGCCCGTCGTCTTTCCCTCTACCGTTTCGACGCGGCCGTCCGGCATGGCGAGCGCGATCACGCACCGGAACTGCGCGCCGCGCTCCGACTCCGCCGCGCCTTCGAGTTCGCGCAGCAGCTTGTCGTTGTTCCGGTCGTAGTCCGGCGGCTCTCCGGAGTATCTCGCGGAGAAGACGCCCGGGGCGCCGCCGAGCGCGTGGACCTCGAGACCAGTGTCGTCAGCCAGCGCAGGCAGCCCAGTCTCGCGCGATACCACTCGGGCCTTCTTGATCGCGTTCTCCTCGAACGTCTCGCCGTCCTCTTCGACATCCGGCACGCCCGGAAACTCGGCTACGGAAACGAGCTCCACGTCGAGTCCGTCGAGTATCGCCGCGATCTCGTCAAGCTTGTGTGGGTTTCTTGTGGCGAGTACCAGTCTCAGATGATCGCTCCCGGGAGACATTCGCCATGTCGAAGACACAAAGAAGGCCGTCGGGAATTCCACCTCGAAGTGCGTCGCTCCGGCCAGGCGGGTTCGTCTATCGAAACCAACGCGAAGAGCACCGAGCCGGTCAGCCGAGCTCGTCTATCGACACCAAGTCGACGCGGGGAAGCCTGCCGCCGAGGAAGCGCTCCGCCTGCTCGCGGAACCTGTGAGGCACGTCCGTGACGTAGAACCTGTGCTCGAGGTCGCCGCCCGCTTCTCTCTCGAGCGAGAACGCGCCGAGGCGCTCGGCCACCTCGCTGGCGGTCTCCTCGGCCGAGTCGATGAGCCTCACGTTCGGGCCGAAGACCTTTCCTATGGTGCCCTTCAGTATGGGGTAGTGCGTGCAGCCCAGCACGACAACGTCGACGCCGGCGTCGCGGAGCGGAGTGAGATACTCGTGCGCGATGACGAGCGTCACCTCCCTGTCGGTCCAGCCCTCCTCCGCGAGCGGAACGAAGAGCGGGCAGCTGCGCTCGATCACCTCCGCGTCCCGGTCGAGTTTGCCTATCGCTTTGCTGTACGCGCGGCTTGCTATCGTGCCCTCAGTTCCTATGACCCCGATCTTCCCGCGGAGCGTCGACGACACCGCGGCGAGCGCCCCCGGCCTGATGACGCCGACCACGGGCAAGTCGTATCTCGCGGAGAGCGCGTCTACCGCGACCGAGGAGGCCGTGTTGCAGGCCACGACGATCATCTTGACGTCGTTCCGGAGGAGGAACTCGGTGTCCTCGATCGAGAACTGCGTGACCGTTTCGGGTGACTTGGGCCCGTAGGGCAGCCGCGCGGTATCGCCGAAGTAGACGATCTCCTCGCGTGGTAGCTGACGCATGATCTCGGCGACCACGGTCAGGCCACCGATCCCCGAGTCGAAGACGCCTATCGGCCTGTTACTGGCGTTGCTCATCTCCCACTTCCTGCCACCTGAGGAATGTCGCGCACGCAGGTCTGCCCGCTCTCGGACAACGACTTCCCCGCGTCGTCTCCTGATACGCGGCGCTCCGACCACGGCGCCTGCCGGGCCGGCGGGTCTCCCCTCACGCCGCCTAGCTGTACTGCTCCACGGAAAACGGGACCGTGGCGTCGATGTGCCCCGCGATCGTCTCTACCTCCCGCCCGTCGACGAGGAACGTCACCTCCTCGACCTCCGGGAAGTTCCGCGCGAGCGTCTGGACCACCGACCTTATGGTCAGCAGCTCTCCCGTCGAGCCGCCCGGGTGGTTCTCCACCAGCTCGCGCGAGAAGTCGACGAACGCGCCGCCGCGATCATCGAAGACGACCGACCTGACCTCGGTTCCCTCGGGCAGAGTGCGGACGGCGCCGCTCTCTTCGGGGCCCCGCGCAAGCTCCTCGAGAATCCGCTTCGCGCGCATCGCCTTGTCGCCGGGTACCTCGATCCGCCTCTCCTCCTCCACAAGTCGCGACGCGGAGGGATCCGCGAACACGACGACTACGGACTGGACGCCGCGCCCCGGCTCTTCCTCGACCGCCGCGCCATGTTCAAGATCCTCAGCCGCCTCGCGCTCCCACAGGAGGAAAGCCAGGGCCAGCACGACGACCGCCACACCGGCGATGATGATCTTCACGTGCAGACGGCTCATCTGTTTCTCTCCTCCGCGGCGGCCCTGTACGCCGCCACTCCGCGCGCGACCGCCCTGGCGGCGTCGCGCAGGAAACCCTCGTCCGAGAGCAGTATCTCCTCGTCCCTGTTCGTCAGGTACCCTATCTCTATCTGCACGGCGGGCATGGAGCAACCTGAAAGCACGCCTAGATCCCGTCCCGCCACGCCGCGGTTGCGCAGGTCGAGGGCGTCGCGCATCCTTGAGCTGATCGCTCTCGCCAGCGCGCGACTCTCTCCGATGTGGTCCTCCTGCAGCCGGTCCCAGCGCAGCTCGTCCTTCACTGGGTCGGCCGCGTCCGCCCTCAGGCGCGGAAGGCCTCTTCCCCCGGAAGCCAGGCCCGAACGGCCCGAGGATGCCGGAGGCTCATAGTAGCACACGCTGAATCCGCTGGCCCAGCCGGAGTACCAGGCCCCGCACTGAACGCTTACGAAGACGTCTGCCACGGCGAGATTGGCTATCTCAGCGCGCCGGTGCTCGGGGACGAATGAATCGGAGCTTCTGGTCATGAACGCGTAGAACCCCTCGCGCTGAAGCGCTTCGGCCAGTTCTCTCGCGAAAGAAAGCGTTACGTCCTTCTCCTTGAGCCCCGATCTCCCTACCGATCCCGGGTCACTGCCGCCGTGGCCGGGGTCGATCATCACGGTCTCCGTCCCCAGGCCGGGGAGGCCCAGCACATCCGTTGCATTCGGCAGGAGGCGCTTCGCGTCGCGAAGCCGTGGCGCGGGCGTCGCGGCCTCGTATCCGCTCTTCACCAGCACCTCTAGCCTGCGCGGGTCGTTCAGCAGCTCAACGTCGTAAGAGGCCGCCTGCTCGGTCACGGCTATCTCCGCTCTCACGCCGTCCGGCGACACTTCCACGATCACGCCGCTGACGTGCGGCGTGGCCTGTGCCACGGCAAGCGAGTCGGGCAGGCGCGCGCCGGGGAACATCACCTCTATCGTGCTCCTCGTCCTGCTCCGGGCGTTGTAGGCCGGGTCGCCCGTCAGACCGAACTCGACCACCGTTCCTTCCCCCGCGTCGCGGAGGACGACCGACTCGATGGCGGGCCGCAGCTCGCGGACGCGCAGGGCGCCGTCTCTGGGTTGCCACTCGATCTCCGCGTTCATCGCTTCCGCCAGCGGCCCGGCAACAAAGCCCTGCGAAACCCAGAACTCGCTCTCCGCGAACACGACGGGGGCGCGCAGATTGCGCACCTCGGTGTCCAGGACCCCGAACCTGCTCCCGTTCGTCATCGAGATCCTGCTTTCGCCGACCGAGAGCGTCATCTTGCGGTTGTCCGCGTTCCAGTAGCGTATGCCGTCGACGGCCGCCGCGAGGTCCGCCAGGCGGAAGTACGTCTGGCCGCCCTCGCTCCGCGTCCCGATCCGGGCGTACGGCTCCCCCTCCTCGGTCTCGAAGCGAGCCACCTGCCCGCATGCGGCAGCGGCCGACAGCACGACCAGTGCGACAGCCCACAGGGCCGGCAGAACCGAAAGACGATGCTTCGCTTCCATCCGTCAGTCACCCTTCATACGGTTCCTGAGAGCGCGCTCCGCGTCACGCGCGGCGTCCCGGCGCTTGATCGTCTCCCTCTTGTCGTATCTCTTCTTACCCCGACAGACGCCTACCTCGACCTTGACCTTCCCGCGCTTGAGATAGACGGAGAGAGGTATGAGCGCCATGCCCTTTTCCATGACCTGTCGCTCCAGCCGCGCGATCTCGTTCTTGTGCATGAGCAGCTTGCGAACGCGGCGCGGGTCGACGTTGTACCGACCGCCCTGCTCGTAGGGACTTATGTGAACTCCGTGCAGGTACAGCTCTCCGTTCTCTACCCTTGCGTAGCCGTCAATGAGCTGCACTTTCCCCTGCCTCACGGACTTCACCTCGGTGCCCCTGAGGATGATGCCGGCCTCCATCGAGTCGACAATATGATAGTCGTGGCGGGCGCGTTTGTTCTTCGCAATGACCTTTGCGCCGTCATTCACGTTCGACTCCCTGGCGTACGGCCGGCGATCTGTTTCAGGCGGTACCTCGTGGGGAAGGCTTCACCGTCCACGGTGAATCGGCCGGCCGCGCCCCGTTGCGCCTGCGGAACAGCCAGGCCAGACCGCCACCGGCTGATTGGATGCTAGCAGAGCCCGGGGAGGTCCGGCAAGGGTGTTGGCGACGCACGTGAAGTGGAGAGAGAGCAGGGGAAAAGGAGGGCCGGCAAGGTCGAAGAAGGGGTCGTTCACAGCGCTTGGCGTCACTACGATTATGCGCTTGATGTCGGTCTCGCGCTGTCCTTCCCGCCCCTTGTCGGCGCATGCCGGCCACATCCGGGAGAGCGCCGGGGGTCCGACTCTGGAGCCCGGGAGTGAGCTTCCGCTTCGCAAAGCACGCCGGACCCCTCCGGCGCGTTTCCATCTCAACTTCCAGAGTACCACAACATATCTATGTTGTCAATAAACCTGTGCGGTTGACTGGACGGAAGCGGGGGGATAGACTACGTTACTGAAGCGTACCGGCCGAAGTGGTGGAACTGGTAGACGCGCTGCGTTCAGGGCGCAGTGGGGCTTGTCCCTGTGGGGGTTCGAATCCCCCCTTCGGCACCAGCATGAACGCGGGGCGGCCGTCGTGTGTGCCGCCCCGATTCGTAGGAAAAGCGGGAGCGCACGTATGTCCGACTCGAAGGTCGCGGTTCTCCGCACGAAGCCTGAGACGGTCCTCGACGACTACCAGAAGCTGTGCGAGCTGGCGGGCCTCAGGGACGCGCTCGACCCCTCCGCCACGACGATCCTGAAGGACAACATCAGCTGGCACCTCATGTACCCCGGCTCCAATACCACGCCGTGGCAGCTCGAGGGCACGATCATGGCCCTCAAGGAGCAGGGGTTCGAGGATCTGGTCGACGTACACAACAAGACGGTCGTCACGATCTGTGATCTTGGAGACAAGTACAACAAGTTCGGTCCCGTGCTCGCGAAGCACGGCGTACCGACGAAGCACAACTTCAACCCCGACGACATGACGTGGATCGAGTACAAGCCGAAGGCCAGGATGGCCGTGCTCGACCAGATCTTCCCCGACGGCATCTACCTGCCCGACTACTTTTTCGCGAAGAACATCGTGCACCTGCCGACCGCGAAGACCCACAGTTACACAGTCACGACCGGGGCGCTCAAGAACGCCTTCGGCGGGCTCCTGAACGTTAACCGCCACATGACTCATACGTGGATCCACGACACGATCGTCGACCTCCTGGCGATACAAAAGGAGATCCACACAGGGCTGTTCTGCACGATGGACGGGACGACCGCGGGTAGCGGCCCCGGCCCGAGGACCCTCATCCCCCACCGCAAGGACGTCATCCTCGCTTCGGCCGATCAGGTCGCCATAGACGCCGTGTCAGCTCAGATGATGGGCTTCGATCCGATGGGCATCGAGTACATCGCTCACGCGACCGAGCGAGGGTTGGGCCAGGGCGACCCCCGAAAGATCGAGATCTTGGGGGACGAGGACGCCGCCGCCGAACGCTGGGGGTTCACTGTCGGCGTGAACCTCGGGACCGGAACAGGCATGCTGCTCTGGCGCTCGCCTCTCAAGATCTTCCAGAAGCTCCTCTTCCAGACGCCGATCGTCAAGATGTTCATCTGGGCGAGCGAGACCTACCACGACAAGTTCTGGTATCCCAGAAACGGCGTGCCGGTCGTCGAGAAGTGGAAGCGCGAGAGCCCGTGGGGCAAGCTCTTCGAGGAGTACCCGGAGAGCCTGGAGGACGTGGACCCCACGTGCAGGCAGGAGCCGTTCGCGTAGACACGCGGGACCGCGCGGCCTATGGCGCGGCCGAAGTTCCACCGCCTAAGCGCGGCCGCCGCGGTTCATTCCCCGGCCAGAACGCGTCGCGACACGTCCATGACGTACGCGTCCATACCCTCACCCGGCGCCTTCTCGTTGAAAGACTCGAGCTCGCGCACGAGCCTCTCGGCCGTCTCGTCGTCGAGCACCGCGAAGAGCGCGGAGTTCGCGCCGGGCCAGACGTGCGAGTTCTCCCGGGGATCCGAGCAGGATATCCTGCCCTCCACCTCCGGGAACCTCGTGTACGTGCAGATGTCGAGCTTCGCGAGGAGTTCTTTCACCTCCTCGTCGATGCCGACGTAGTAGTTCATGAGGACCATCTTCATCGCGACCACCTCGCGTTCCCGCCGCTCATTGCGAACACTCCGCGTCCCGCGTCGCTCATCGCGACCACCTCGCGTTCCGCCTGAGCCTGGCTTCGAAGATAGAGTAGATGGTCGGCACGAGCACCAGCGTCACGACCGTGGACACCAGAAGGCCTCCCACCATGGTGACTCCGAGCGGCCTCCACACCTCAGCCCCGGTCGCCTGCATGAGCGCCAGCGGCAGCATGCCGAAGATCGTGGTGAACGCGGTCATGAGAACCGGCCTCAGCCTCCGGTTGCCGGCCGTCATGATCGCCTCGGTCAGGTCCATCCCCCGCTTCCTCAGGATGTTGGTGTAGTCGACCAGCACGATCGCGTTGTTGACGACGATCCCCATGAGCATGATGACGCCGAGGAACGACGTCATCGAGAGCGTCGTGTTGGTGATGAGGAACGCCCAGATCACGCCCACGAACGCGAACGGGACGGAGAACATGACGACGAACGGGTCGAGCAGGTTCTCGAACTGGGACGACATCACCATGTAGACGAGCGCGATCGCGAGCAGAAGGAGCAGACCCAGGTCGGCGAAGGCCTCCTGCTGCTCCTGAACCTCGCCGCCGAAATCGACGCTGACGCCGGGAGGCACGCTTATTTCGTCCAGCCCCGCTCCGATGTCGGCGGACACCTCTCCCAGCACTCTGTCCGTGATGCGCCCCTCTATCCTGACGACGCGCTCCTGGTCGAGTCTCCTGATCTCGGTCGGGCCGCTGCCGATCTCGACGTCGGCGACCGAGGAGAGCCGCACCATCTCGCCGGTGACTGACGGTATGGGCAGCGACAGGATGTCCTCGACGTCCGACCGCTCGTCCTCCGGCGCGCGGACCACGACCTCCCATTGGTTTCCGCCCTGTCGGAGCTTCGTCGCCTCGACGCCGTAGATCTGCGATCTCAAGGCGCTCGCGATCATGTACGTGTTGAGCCCCAGGGCGGCCGCCCGCTCTCTGTCGATCACCACGTGGAACTCGGGCTTCGGATCGCCCAGATCCAGTTCGACATCGACGGCGCCCTCCACGCCGCGCACCATGTCACGGATCTCCACGGCTACGTCCTCGAGCTCATCTATGTCGTCTCCGCGGACCTGGATGGAGATGGGCGCTCCGCCCCCTCCCGTCATGAACTGGGCGATCGAGCTGCCCGTTCTCAGCGAGATCTTGACGACGCTCGGAAGGCTCTTGGCGAATTCCCTGATCTCGTCGCCGACCTCCTGAGAGCTGCGGTCGCGGAACTCCTTGTCGACGAGCTGCACGCCCACGCGCCCGATGTGGGTGCCCTCCTTCTCGCCCTGGATGACCGCCCAACCGCTCCCGGTCTCGCCGGCGTAGGAATACATGTAGTCGCGTTCGGGGACCTCCCGCTCCATGAATCCCTCGATCTTCCCCAGGACCTCCATGGTGCGGTCGATCTTCGTGCCCGGTGCCAGCTCGACGACCATCTCGATCTCGCCGCTGTCGGGCGAGGGGAAGAACTCCGTCTTCACGAACGGGAGCAGAGCCAGCGAGATGACGAAGATGCCGAGCGCCCCGAACACCGTCCTTTTCTTGTGCCCGAGCGCCCACTCCAGGACCCGCCCGTAGCGCTCCTCGACCCGCGCGAATACTTCCTCGCCCGCGCGGAAGAACCGGTTCTTCTCCCTTCTCCTGCTGTCGTCGTCGAAGCTGCCCCTCATGAGCGTGGACGAAAGCGCCGGCGTCAGGGTCAGCGCGGCGAAGAGCGACATCGCGATCGATACGATGACGACCAGCGCCATCTGCTTGAAGAGGACGCCGGTGACGTTCGTTATGAAGAGCATGGGAACAAAGACCACGATCGTCGTCAGAGTCGACGCGAAGAGCGCCTGCCCTATCTCTCCGGGAGCGTATATGGACGCCTCGCGGACGCGCTCCCCGGACTCGACGTGGCGCGTCACGTTCTCGAGCACCACGACGGCTGCATCGACCACCATTCCGATGGCTATCGCGAGGCTCATGAGCGACACCATGTTGATCGTGTAGCCCGCGACGTACATCACGAAGAGGGACGCCATCAGCGCCGCCGGGATCGTCAGGCCGATGACGATGGTGCTCCGGAACCTCCGCAGGAACATGAGGACGACGACGATCACGCCGATGGCGCCGTAGATGAGAGCTTGCCTCAGGTTTCGCAGCGCCTTGCTTATGAACTCGGAGGTGTCGAAGAACTTGAAGAGCTTGACGTCCGGCGGGAGATCCCTCTCCAGCTCGTCGAGCCGCTCGAGCGCCGCGCTCGACACGGTCACGGAGTTCGTCCCCGCCTGCTTGGAGACGAAGAAGACGACGCCGGCCGTCCGGTCGGCGCGGGCCTTCATGCGCTGCTCGGCGAACCCGTCGCGCACCTCCGCGATGTCGCGCAGGTGGATGAGCTTGCCCATGCTCTGGCCCACGACGATGTCACCCAGCTGGTCCGCCGACTCGAACCTGCCGGGCACTCTCACCGCATACTCGGTCCAGCCCAGCTTCACGTTTCCGGTCGGGATGTCCAGGTTCTCCGCCGACAGGACCTGCACGACCTGGTCGATCGGGATGCCCAGCGCCCCGAGCTTCCCCGGGTCGATGAGTATCTGGATCTCGCGCTCCGGGCCGCCGAGCGCCATCACCTCGGCCACGCCCGGGACCGCTTTCAGCGGGTCGGCTATCTGCTCCTGGACGATATGGCGGAGCCCCTCGAAGTTCTCCTCCGCCGTGACTCCGAACATCAGGATCGGGATGTTCGTCGAGCTCATCTTCATGAGCATCGGCGTCTCGATGTCGTCGGGAAGCATACTCGCCAGCATGTCGAGCACGTCGCGCACGTCGCTCGACGCCTCGTTGAGGTCGGTTCCCCACTCGAACTCGACCATGATCGCCGAGAGCCCCGTCTGAGACACGGACGTAACCTTGTCAACGCCGCTGATGGTCGAGAACGAGTCCTCCAGTATCTCGGTGACGTTGCTCTCCACGTCCTGGGAGCTTGCCCCGGGATAGAGAGTGACAACGCTCACCACGGGGACCTCGAACGACGGCATGAGGTCGACGGGCAGCCGGAGGAGCGCCAGCGCTCCGAAGAGGAGCACCGCGATGAAGACCATGAAGACTGTCAGTGGACGCCGGACCGCGAACTCGGGGAGGTTCATCTGGAGCCCTCCTCGTCTTCGGACAGGGCCGCACCGGCACCCTTGCCGGACTCGGCCGCCCCCGATTCAGCGGCGGGCTCCGCCGTACCGGCGGCTCCCATTGCTCCCCCCGACTCGACGACCTCGACCTCCGCTCCGTCATGAAGCCTGTGTCTGCCGGCGCTCACTACCATCTCTCCCCCGCTGAGGCCGCTCACGATCTCCATGTTCGCGCCGAAGCCCTCACCGAGCTCCAGGTTCTTCCGGTGGGCCACTCCGTCCTCCACCACGTACACGAAGAAGAGGCCGGTGCCCTCCTGACGCATGAGGGTGTCTCTCGGCACTACCAGCGCCTGGCGCGGCTTGAGCGACAGCAGGATGTCCGCGAACATGCCTGGTCTCAGGACGCGGTCCGGATTGGAGATCGTGACCTCGACCGTCGCCGTTCGGCTCATGAGATCGAGAGAGGGATCAACCCTGCTCACAAGTCCCGAGAACGTCCGGCCGGGATAGGCGTCGACCGTGACCTCCGCCTCGAGCCCCTTCTCCACAAGCTCCAGCTGGCGCGCTCCGACCTCGAAGGCCACCTTCACCTCGCTCATGTCCTTCAGCTCGAAGATGGCGGGAGAACCCGCGCCGGTAGGCATGACCGTGTACAGCTCGCCCTCTTCGAGATACCGTTCGGTGACCACTCCGCCGAACGGAGCTCTGAGCTTCGAGCTGGCGTCGATCCTCTCGTGATTGGCGCGGGCCACCTCGAGCGCCGTCAGAGCCCGGTCGTACGCCTGGGGCGTGATGGCCTTGTCCTCCAGGAGATCGACCGCCCGTTCCCACTCCTTGTTGGCCAGGACCGCCTGCGCCCGCGCCGAGGTGAGCTGCTCGCTGGCCAGGGTCGCCAGAAGCTCGCCCTCTTCGATCCGGTCTCCCACGTCCACGTTCATCTCCTCGATGCGCCCCTGGATCTCGGCCCCGAGAAGCGCCTTCCTTGCGGCCTCCACGGTCCCCGAGTACTCGACCGTCGGGGACATGCGCTCGCGGTCTGCAGCGACAACCTGAACCGGCGTTCTCTCGGCGGCGGTCTCCGTCTCCTCGCGCGCGCCGCAGCCCGCCACCAAGTGCGCCAGGAGGGCGGCAAAGAGCGCGAGCGAGACGTAGAGTGCTTTCTTCCTTCTCATCGGGTGTCCCCCTCCGCGACCGTCACGCTGGTCGCCAGCACCAGACCGGATTCGGCGAGCCTGAGTCGCGCCAGCGCGTCCAGTCTGTTCATCCTCGCCCTCGTGAGCGCCGTCTGCGCCGAGAGCACGTCGCTGTTTGTGACCTGCTTGCTCTTGAAACGCTCTCTCGTGACGCGGAGGCTCTCCTCGGCCAGTTCCACCGAGCTTTCGGCTATCGCAAGGCCCTCCAGCGCCTCTTCGCGCTCCAGGAAGGCCTGGCGGACCTCGAGCCTCACGGCGTCGCGGGTCATATCACGCCCCCGCTCCGCCTGCGTGAGCCCAGCCCTGGCCTCCCTGACCCGGTTTCCGGTCAACCCCCAGTCGAAGATGTTCATTTCGAGCGCGAGCGTCACGCTCCAGTGTTCGTAGAACTCCGGCTCATACTCGCGGTTCGGTCGGTCCCACATGTAGCTGCCCATCGCTACCAGACTCGGGAAATATCCGGACCTGGCGCGCGTGACGCCGTTGTCAGCAGCCGCGACCATCTCCTCCGCCGCCAAGAGGTCGGCCCTCTCCTTGAGGGCCAGTTCCGTCCACGCGTCGAGCCCCCTCTCGGGGAACGCATGCGACTCGAGCAGGTCGGCAGTCACTATCTCCTGGCCGGGCGGGCGGCCGAGGACGAACGCCAGGCTCGCCTCTGCCAGATCGACCCGATGCCGCGCCGTGTTTCTCGAAAGCTCAACCTCCGACATCCGTACGCGCCCTCTCATGAGTTCCGCTTCCAGCAGAACGCCGGCCTCGTGCATGGCCCTGAGGTCCGACAGATGGCTCTCCATCTCCTCGACCGCGTCGTTCATCACCTCCAGCGCGGCCTGAGCACGGAGGAGCCCGAGATAGGCGCTCGCGGCCTCGTAGCGGACTCGATCCGTCGTTCGGGCCGCGCGGTGTTCCTGGGCGCGCGCCGCGTGCTTCGCCGCTCCGTGGGCCGACAGGATCCTGCCTCCGGTGAAGAGCGGCTGCCGAACGTTCAGGCCGATAGAGTAGATGTCATCATCTCCGAGGTAGATCTTGCCGTCTCCCCCGGTACTCTGAAGCCCCTCGAGTGTCGAGGGGTCCAGGTAGCCCTGCTCGACCAGGTAGAGGAACGGATCCATCAGAGGCTCGAACAGGTTCCCGAACTGCGACGTGTCCATCGACGGCGCCTCGTCCAATTTCGTGTAGCTGCCGGACGCGGAGATCGACGGGAAGAAGGCCGACCGCGCCTGTCCCAGACGCGCCCGCGCCGCCTCGGCCCCCGCCTCCGCGATCTCGATCTCTCTGTTACGCTCGAGGGCCAGCTCGACAGCCTCATCGAGCGTCAGCGTAAGTGGCTCCGCGGAGCGCGCGGTCGAAGCTCCCAGAACCGCGCAGATGAGCGCAACCGCCCCTACCGCGCGGCCGACGCCGGGACACGTGTGACTCCCGTAGGAACTCATGCAACCTCCTCGCGTGGCCGGAGCCCGTTCAGAATGACGTCCAGGATCCCGTCCACCAGCTCGTCGCGCTCGGCGCCTACGTATCCGGTCAGAACGCTCAGGAAGAGACCCTTCAGCATGTAGACCAAGAGCAGCGCCGTCTTCCGGGGGTCCTCCGAACGTATCTCGCCCTTCGCCACGCCCTCCGCAACTATCGTCTCGTAGAAGTCCAGGACGTTCTCCTGCAGCTCTTCCGTCTCGTGTCTCCACCGCGACATGATGTCGGCCGCCGCGTCGAGCGAGACCCTGAGGACGTTGAGCTTCTGCCTGATGAGATCCGTGTGTGTCATGATCGATGTGCGAAGCCGGCCGCGCGTCGTGGTCTCGTGGGCCACGGCCTCCCGAACGGCTTCGAGTATCTCCCGCCCCTCCCGCGACACCACCGAGTGGAAGAGCTCCTCCTTGCAGCTGAAGTACTTGTAGAGGGTCGCCCGCGCGACGCCCGCTTCCCTCACGACATCGCCCATGTTCGTCTTCTTGAAACCGTAGCTGGCGAACATGCGCGCCGCCGCGTCCAGTATCTGAGCCTGCTTCCCCGCGCTCATGACCTCAGGCTCGGCCAATGCCTTCACCTCCTCCCAACTTGCGCTCCGAATCCGGGACGCGTGCTGCGCAACCCGCCCCGATCCCCCGATACGCATGACCCGATGGCAGCAGTCTTGCCTCGTGCAGCCACAGCTGCGCGCCGGCGCGGCGCGGGATGCGCCCTCTTCCACATTTGACTCGATGAACGTTCTCAACGTATTAGACAATTGAGAGCAATGTGTTCAACATATTCGAGTGGTCATTCATAGTCAAGTGCCATTCTGCCCGTCCGGGTCAACTTGCGAAGTCCACGAACCCCTAGTAGACTGCGCCCGAACCTCAGCCTGCCGCCCTCCGGTCGCATCAGAACGAGAGTTCAAGTGGAAGCCGTGCTGGGCGGGGCAGTCGTGCTGCTCGCTCTCGTGGCGCTGCTCGACGGCATCGTCTTCCTCGCGAGCGCTCCGCGCTTCTCCCTCGTCATTCTCGTTCTGGCGCTCACCGTGCTCGGCCCGGCCTACGCGATGACGCGCATAGCCGCGAGCCTGGTGGTCGCCCTCGCCGCAGGCTACGTCGTGCTCGCGTTCCTCGAACGGCGGCCCGGTTTCACAACCGAGCCTTCGGGCGCGCAAGCTGGCGGAGGTTCCACGGCCAGCTCCCCTG